>CAUJGC010000562.1 GCA_963169075.1 Myxococcota bacterium | reverse complement strand
CAATCGGGCGTGATGGGGCGATGCCCCTCCTCCTGGATAGATATGGAGCATTTTTTGTAAAAGAGGCAGATTTATACAATAAAGAAACCTCAAAAAATTTCCATCATCTACTGGCTCAGCTCAGTCCCGCCGCACGACTGCCCACCAGCGCCCCCTGGACAGCACGGGCGGTCGAAGAGGCGCGCCTTGCCAGGTCCATCCCGTACAATTACACAGGCGACATCCTCGCGCTCGTGAACTGGCACGCATCATCGGGCCGATTCAAGAGTGATCACGCTGAAAAAATTATTAATATTTATTTAAAAAGAATAAATATTTTCACGGAATCGTCTTCAGCTCACTGGTCTGATGTCTTCAGCCATCTCGCATTGCCGGTGCTTCGTAGCGGCAGGTTGGAGCCGTTTATTCTCGAGAGCACCAGGCAGATGCGCAAGTTCGCCCAGCAGCTTGCGGGCGGTCACATCTCAATCATCCCGCCCTCCCCGCGCGGCCTCGACACCTTCCTCGACCTCCTCCCCGCCGCCCGAGAGCGCTTCAAGGTCTCCGATCTAGAGTCGGTCGCCCAGGCTTGGTGGGGGCTGGATGCCTCTTCACTCTCTTCGAGCCCCTCGCCTGCCACTTTGAAGCCCAGTCCTAACGCGCCTGCGGCGTCGAAGCGGGTGGAGACGAGAGGCCAACTGCCCTCCAAGCCCTCCAAGCCTGCCAAGAGCACCAGCAGGAAGCCGTCCAAAGTTCAACCTGTCCCTGGCCTGGGGGAGCTGGGAGACAAGCCCCAACCACCTCCCAGCGCAGCCGTGTCGGAGTGGCGCCGCGTTACGGACGTAGGCAGGCCCCAGGTCACGCTTGTGGGCAAGCCTCTGCGCATGGCTCTCCTGGAGCGCACCAAGGGAGAAGACGTGCTCTTCTGGCCCAGCAAAGACGGGGGCGGGCGTGTGGACCTCTATGGATTGCGGGTGGGGGTGGTCCCCGGCGCGCCGACAGACAGCCCCTCAACGGTGAAGCTCCCGCTGAAGGCGAGCCGCGACGTGGACACGCTGCTGAAGAACGCAGCCCGCCACCTCGACCCGTTTGATGCCATACAAGGGGGCTACCTCAACGAAGCCTTCCGCCTTTCGCCTGGCGAGTCCTGGAGATCCCTGCCCCTGAGCCGCGAGGAAGCCCGCTTCCTCACCGAAGCCACGATGCGCGACTCGGGCCGCGACAACCTCCACTTCACCGCCTGGATGGACGCCGCAGGGTTCAAGGGCATCTTCGGCGAGGATCTCGCGGACAAGAGCATGTTGTGGTCCACCGACGGCCACCGCTTGCACATGCTCCTCCTCCACCAGCCCGCTCCCAGCCACGAGGTCCACCTCTTCTCGCGCCTCACGCTGGGGGACGCCCAAGGCGAGGTGCGCTATGCCCTGGGCCCCAGCAGCCTCCTGTCCCTCACGCGCCACACCGCGGTCGCCCTGGACAGCGGGTGGCGCATGCCCGACGTGCGCGGCGTGCTCCCTCGAACGTGGGAGTGCTTCGAGGACAACGCTCGCTCCTGCTTCAAGGTCACGCTGACGGCGGCGATGGTGAGCGAGCTGGAGCAGGCCCTGCGCGTGCATCGTGCGAAGAAGGACGCCCAGCTCGGTCCAGGCGCCGTGAAGCTCATCATCATCAAGGGAGCGGCGAGGCTCGCGAGCCCCAGAATGGGCGGAGGAGCTACGCTTGAGCAGGCGGCGGTCAACACGGAGCTGCCGGGTTGGCCCGCCCCCGAGGGCCTCGCGGTCGGGTTCGACGCCCGCTATGTCGCAGCGGCGCTGGACTCCATCGGCGCCTGCGAGGTCACGATCTTCGACACCCTCTCCCCAACGCTGTGGCGAGCTGGTGAGCGCGCTGCCGTCATCATGCCGCTCCGGGTCTGACCATGAACCACCTCCCCGCCACCTTCTTCACCACCGCCGGCATCCTCGCCGCCACCGGCCTCGCCATCCGCGCGGCCCAGCACCACCGCGCCAGCGCCCCCATCTACCTCGACGCCCAGGCGACCACACCGCTGCACCCCGCAGCGCAGCGCGCGATGGAGGAGACGGGCTGGGCGAACCCTGGCTCCCCCCACCCGCCGGGCCAGGCCGCACGGCGCGCCGTTGAGAACGCCCGCGCCGAAGTGTCCCGCCTCCTGGGCGCTCCTCGCCAGGTCTGCTTCACAAGCGGCGCCACCGAGGCCCTGAACATCGCGCTCCAGGGCTCCATCCATCACCTCGTCCTCACGGGCTCCCCGCCGCCGCTGCACGTCCTGACCACCCCCATCGAGCACAAGGCGGTCCTCCAGCCCCTCCAGACGCTCCAGGCGCGCGGCCTGGTGGAGCTGGAGCTGCTCCCCCTCACCCCCGAAGGCGTCCTCCGACCCGAAGCCCTCGCAGCCGCCCTCCGCCCAGACACGGCCCTCGTCGCCATCGGCTGGGCCAACAACGAGATCGGCACCATCCAGCCCCTCGAAGACCTCGCCGCCGTCCTCGACGGCCACCCCGCCCGCCTCATCATCGACGCCACCCAGCTCGCAGGCTTCGGCCCCTCGCTCCCCGCCCGCGCCGATGCCGCCGCCATCTCCGCCCACAAGCTCTACGGCCCCAAGGGCATCGGCGCCCTCCTCCTGCGCGAAGACCTCCCGCTGGAGCCCCTCACCTTCGGAGGCGGCCAGGAGGGCGGCCTCCGCCCCGGCACCCTCCCGGCCCCCCTCATCGTCGGCTTCGGCGTCGCCGCCCGTCTCGCGCGCCTCCAGGGCGCGGAGCGCGCCTCCCGCCTGCGGCGCATGGCGTCGCTCCTCCTGGGCAAGCTGCCCCCTGGCATCCAGCTGAACGGCGCCCTCGACGTGGCCGCGCGCTGCTCCTCGGCCAACCCGCTGAGCGCCCGCCTGCCCGGCAACCTCTCCCTGACCCTCCCGCCTGGCCTCACCGTCCCCCAGCTCCGAGACGCCATCCCCCACATCGCCTTCTCCCAGGGCTCCGCCTGCTCCTGCTCCAAGCGAGGCTCCCACGTCCTCCAGGCCCTCGGCCTCCCCCTGGAAGACCAGCAGCGCACCCTCCGCCTCGGCTTCCACGCCCTCATGTCGCAGGACGACGCCATCCGGGCGGCCTGCGACGTCGCGGCGGCGCTGGAGGGACTTGTTTCTTGAACAGGAGTACCTAAGTAGTACCCTTGAGCCTCGCAGGAGGCAGCGGAGCATCGAATGAAAAAACGCCCGCAGCGCACCCTCTTCCTTGACGTGTGCTTTGAGTGTGGTCAACCCAAGAGTCATGAGCATCACGTCATCCCCCAGGTCCTCGGCGGGACTCAAACGGTGCCCCTTTGCGAGGAGTGTCACGGCAAGATCCACGAAGCTGATCTCAAGATCACGGAGCTGACCCGAGTTGGCATCAACAAGGTGCGCCAAGAAGAAGGCATCCACTGGGGGGCACCTCCACGGGGCAAACGCTACTCCAAGCGGCTTGATGAGCGAGGCTATCGAATCATTGAAGACGATGAGATCACTCAACGTATCATCGCCATCATGAAAGATCTCAAAGAGCAGGGCAAAACCTATCAGGAGATCGCCGCTTTTCTGAATGAGTACAACCACAAGACGAGCCGCATCAAGCAGTGGAAGGCCTCCACGGTAGGCTCCTGGCTGCGCGGAGGTAAGTGACCATGACAATCCAAGATAATCCCATGCTTCGCATCACCGTGATGTACTTCGGTGAAGAGAGGGTTCAGCAGGCATTTGCCCGCGCCCTTCAGGCGCCTCGGGTCTCGGACGCAACCCTGGAGGCCGGAGACAAGGCGGCAGCAGGAGGGATCACAGGGATGCGCTCGTTTCTCTCGACGCTCTCTGAGGCAGAAGCAGACGCCTTCATCATCGCGCTCGCGACGAGCTCCACCCCGCTGCGCGAAGCGGATACACGGGCTGGTCGAAAGAAAACCTCCAGGCGCCAGAAGGTTCATCTGGAGCTGGACGATGAGCTGATCCAGGAGCTGGACCAACAGGCCAACCGCCTGGGCTTGACCCGAGCCGGGGTCACGCGCTTGGCGCTCGGACATGGGCTGCGCTGGGTCCAGTCCACCGTCGCCTGAGCGACCCGCACCCACAAGCCACAACGCCCCGGATGGAGACTCCATCCGGGGCGTTGCGCTTCCAGGCGACCTCGGCGCTCAGCTGATCATGCGAACCATGTCGGCCTTGGACATCTTGTCCACGGCCTTGTCGAAGCTGTCGAAGAAGCGGTTGTAGAGCGCGGTGACGAACGCCGCCGCCTCCTTCTCGGCATCGCGCTGCGCCTGGATCTCGGCCAGCCGGACGCGCTCCAGGCTGGAGACGGGCTCGCCCTGGGGCTTGGCGCTCTCGCGGGTGTCGTTCTTGAAGTCCATCGTCGTCATCCTCATCCTCAAGCCGCCCGCAGGCGGAGCGTTCCAACGAGGCAAGGCACCACGCCCCACCTCTCTTCAGTGCGTGTCGATGTCGGCCTCCGCCTCACACGCCTCCCAGGCGTCGCGGAGGGTGTCCAGCGTCTCCTGAGCCTCGCGGTTGAGGCGCTGGGCCTCCTGGAGCTGCTTCAGCACGGCCTGACGCTCCTGCTCCAGCCGCCGGAGGCGCTGCTGGATGAGCGTCTCCATAAACTGGACGCCCACCCGCAACACCTCTTGACCTTCAGGCGTAGCGGCGACGCGGAGGATGTTGTTCACGAGGCGCAGCGCGCTCATTGTGGCTCCTCATCCTGCTGGGGGCGCCCGCCCTGGCGGTCGAGGAAGTCCTGCACAGCTCGTCGCGTCGCGCGCCAACGCGTGTTGATCTGGCTGCCCTGGATGATCTTCGCTTGCATCCACCGCGTGACGGTCCGGCGGCTCACGCCAAGCCACTGCGCGATCTCGGTAGCGCTCAGGTATTGATCGGCTGGTTGTTCCATGTTGCCCCTTGAGCATTGAACAATGAACCAAGTCCATATATACTCAAACACGCAACGCGCGTCAAGCGCTTCGTCCTCGTCAGTCCACATCGCCCATCTATTATATAGGAGCCACCTCATGAGCACCCCCGCTTGCCCACCCGCGATCCCCTCCGGCACCACCCACATCACCACGATCCAGGTGCATCTCTTCTCGAACGAGGCGACCGGGGAAGAGGGCGTCTCGCTCGTCATCCCACCCGGCCAGGCCATCGGCTACATCCAGCTGCTCGGCGCGCTGGAGCTCGCCAAGCAGACCGCCATCAAGCGCTTCGGAGGCGAGCTCATCCCGCCCGAAGACCCCTCCGGGGAGGAGTGAGCGATGCCCCGCCTCATCGGCTACGCCCGTGTCTCGACCCAGGACCAGGACACCGCGCTCCAGCTCGACGCCCTCCAGGCTGCCGGGTGCGCGCTGGTCTTCGAGGAGAAGGCCTCGGGCAAGAGCGCCCGCCGCGCCTCTCGCCCCCAGCTCCACGCGATGCTGGAGGCGCTTGAGCCTGGCGACACGGTGGCGGTCTGGAAGCTGGACCGCTTCGCCCGCTCCACCCGCGACGCCCTCAAGCTCATCGAGGAGCTGGAGGCGCGCGGCTGCGCCTTCCGCTGCCTCACCCAGCCCATCGACACCTCCGGCCCTGCGGGCCGCCTCCTCCTCACCATCCTCGCCGCCCTCGCGGAGTTCGAGGTCGGGATGATCAGCGAGCGCACCCGCGCTGGCCTTGGGGCCGCCAAAGAGCGCGGGCGCTCCCCCGGACGCCCCAAGGCCCTCCGCGGCCCCGCTCGACGCCTGGCCGAAGATCTGCTCGACCGAGGAGAGAGCGCAGCCGAGGTAGCGAGGGCACTTGGGGTCCATCGCAGCACCATCGGACGTCTGGTCGCTTCGCGTGAGCCTCAAGGCGGGGGGTGATTCTGCACCCCGTTTTTGCAACGCGCCGACCCCGCTCCCGCCGACCCCTCGCCGCGTGTTGCAAAAACGACCGTTTTTGCAACGGAGCCCTCCCGTGCCCTCGCCCACAAAGACACACTCCACCCTACATGTCGCAGCCTATGCGCGGGGCAGCCTGGACCACCCGGACCCCCAGGAGCAGCTCGCGCGCCTGGAGGAGCTCGCCGCAGACCTGGGCCTCCCCGCCCCCATCCCCTTCATCGACGCCTCGGGCCACGCGAGCACCCCCGCCTGGAGCAGCCTCCTCGCCGCCTGCTCCCGAGGCGAGGTCCAGGTCCTCCTCCTTCCCGCCTTTCACCGCGCTGTCTCCTCGATCCGCCAGCTCGACGCCCTCCTGGCACGCATGGAGCGCTGCCAGGTCCGCCTCATCTCCGAGGCCGACCGCTTCGACTCCGCCAGCAGCCGAGGCCGCATCGCACGCCAGCTCGCCAGCTGCTTCGCCAGCTTCGAGGAGGAGGCTCACCGCGAGCGCACCCGAGAGGGCCAGGCGCGGGGGCGAGCAGCGGGCAGGGTGCCGGGGAGGAGAGTGGAGAGCCAGGGTGGCCAGCCCCAGGGAGCTTCACCTTGCCTCCAACACCCTCCAGCCTTAGCTTGAAGGCTGGGATGCAAGCGCCCCCATCCCAAGGAGCCCCATGTACGCCTACGCCCGCACCATCATCGGCTACCACGGCTGTGACGCCGCCGTCGCCAAGCGGCTGCTGAGCCACCGTGACACCCTCCAACCCAGCATGAACCGGTGGGACTGGCTGGGGAAGGGGATCTACTTCTGGGAGCATGGACCCGACCGCGCCCTGCGCTTCGCCCGTGATCAACAGGTACGAGGCAAGGTCAAGACACCTGTCGTGATCGGCGCCGTCCTCCAGCTCGGGCGCTGCCTGGACCTGCTCGACACCCGCAACACCGAAGAGCTGGAGCGCTTCTATCCTGTCTGGGAGGCAGACATGGAGGCGTCCGGTCACAAGATCCCGAGCAACCACTATGGCCCCGACCGCCTGCTGCGCGAGCTGGACAACGCCGTCATCAACGCCTACGTTTACGATGCAAGAAGGCTGGGGCTGGAGTTTGACTCGGTTCGAGGGGCCTTCTGGGAGGGCGGAGAGGCCTTCCCAGGCTCGGGCATCCAGAAGGAGAGCCACATCCAGATCGCCATTCGTAACCCCGCCTGCATCATTGGGCTCTTCACGCCCAGCCCAGGAGGTCCGTCATGACTTCATCCAAGCCTCTCCCCTCTATCGCCCCGCCCCGCCCTCACGAGGGCCTCTTCGAGAAGATCATGGCGCGGCGTGCGGCGCTGACTCCTCAAGAGGCCTTTCAGGAGGCTGTCGAGATCGGCATCTACACCCCGGACGGCTACTTCACCGAAGCCTATGGCGGCGGCGACGCGCGCCTCAAGCCCTCGGAGCTGACCGCGCTTGAGCAGCGCGTGCTCACGGCGGTCCTCGCTGACGTGCGTCGCTACAGCGTCCCTCCCACCGCCGAGCGGGTCGCCCAGCTCGTGGACACCGCGCGTCCCGGCCAGGTCCTCGCCGCCCTCGTCAAGAAGGGCTACCTGGAGCAGCCTTACGCGGGCGGCCCCTTCATCCCCCGCCGCGACTTGGATGGCACACCGCTCCGCTGAAGCCTCCTCCTCCCGCCGCTTCCCCCTGATGTGAACCTCCCCACCCCGGACGACACCCCGTCCGGGGTGGTGTCGTTTGAGGCCCACGCCGTCCCTGCCGACCTCCGCAAACGGGGGTTTGATGCCCCCTCGACCTCGCCCCGTCCCACCCTCACCTTGAAAGCGTTGGGCGCCGCAGCGGCGGCGCCTTCACCGCCTCTCCCCTCTCCCTTCTCCTCGGAGGCTCCCGTGGTTGACTTCCTGCTCCCCCCGTCCGGCTCCCGCCGCGGCACCATCCCCACTGACGACCTCGTGGCCGCCCTGGAGGGCGAGTTGGGAGGCGGCAACGTCTTCGTCTACCGTCCCGGCGGCGAGGCGGGCGGCAACGTCTACACGAGCTGGGCGCTGCTGCACGCGGCGCTGGTGGCGGTGGAGGGGCCGCGGGTGGTCTTCGTTGACACCTCCATCGAGACGACCGCTGTGATCCCCGTCGGGGATTGGGACGCCTCCCAGACGGTCTTTGTGGGCCAGGCCAACGTCACAGGCTCCAGCGGGGATCGCCTCAGCATCCTCGGTAGCCTCCAGAACCCGGCAGGCTTCGAGAACCTCGTGATCAGCAAGGCCGCCGAGGGAACGGGCTCCCCGGCCATCGACCTCACGAGGAGGGGGCGCTGCTTCTTGCGCAACTGCTTCCTCGGCACCTTGCACGCCTCGATCCTGGCGATGAAGGCCAGCACCTCGGATCGGATTGAGATCGACCTCTACAACACCGATGTCCAGACACCTGGGCTCGGGGCGGTGGCGACCATCCTCGCCGCAGACGACAACGGCACCTACATCAACATCTACGAGGGCACGCGGCTCCGGGACAACGCGCTCCGCCATGGAGGCGACGCCATCCTCATCGTCAGGACGCTCTTCTGCGACATCAGCTCCACCCAGAGCGACGGCGGCGGCGCGCTCACCCTCAGCAGCGGGATCTTCAGCTACGACCGCGCCAACACCGCGCTGGAGGCGACATCCCTGCCGCGCTTCGGCCCCTGGCGCTACAGCGAGATCCACTTCAGCGGCGCCACCGAGGCCCGCAAGAAGGAGCGCGTGCTGCTGGACGGCTACAACGGCACCCTGGAGGTGACCACCCCCGCCAACCCCAACACCGGAGACACCTTCAGTGTGAAGGAGGCCACGGGGGGCGCCTCCCTCACCCTCACGGTCACGGCCACCTCGGGGACCGTCGAGAATCCCGTCGCCCTCGGCACCAGCGGCGCCAGCGCCGTGTTCGCCCTGGGCGCCGGCGAGTGCGTCGTCTGGGAGTGGTTCGACTCCAACTGGTACGTCGTCTCCAAGCTCGGCTGACCCTGACCTCGCCCCGGAGCCCCTGCCATGAACGCCTCCCACGAGCTGCGCCGCCCCTCCCGCGCCGCCTACCTCCCCCACCTGCGCGCCCTCCAGAGCGCCGAGCTGCCCCTCACCCCCGAGGCCTTCCACCACGCCGCCCAGGGCGCGAGCTGGCGCGCCGCCTACCTGGAGCGCCTCGGGCTCCTCCAGCGCCTCGCCAACGGCACCTGGACCCTCGCCTCGGGCCTCGGGCGCACCCTCAACGAACGCCGCGCCGCCCTCCAGGCGCTCTTGCGTGAGGTTGAGGTCGGGCCATGAACAACACCTACCACCAGCCACCCGGCACGGAGGGGCGCCGGGTGGTCAGCGCGGCGGAGCCTGGCCCAGCGAGCGCGGCGGAGAGCGTGGACTGCCGCGCATGGCGCACGGCGCACATCACGGTGGACAGCTGCGACGCCGTCACCGCTGGCACCCTCTCGGTCTACCTGGCCGCAGACGCGG
>CAUJGC010000561.1 GCA_963169075.1 Myxococcota bacterium | reverse complement strand
GAGCTGGTCGGCGCTGCGCGCGGCGGCGGACACCTGCCGCCAGGGCTTCGACCCGGCGGCGCCGCTGCGCCTGACGCTGGTGCTGGACCGCCAGGACAGCCCGCAGGCGACGCTGGACGCGGCTCGGAGCGAGCTGGCGCGACGCGGCGTGGCGGCGGCGTGGAGCCACCCGCGCGGGGTGTGGTTCGGGCGCGGGGCGCACACCGGCCAGGTGGCGGCGCTCTTCCCCGGCCAGGGGGCGCAGCAGGTGGACATGCTGCGGGAGCTGGCCTGTCTGCTCCCCGAGGTCCAGGCCGCGCTGGCAGGAGCCGACGCCGCAGGCCCCGACGACGCCACGCCGCTCTCGCGGCGCATCTACCCGCTGCCGGCCTTCGACCCGGCCGCGCGGGCGGCGCAGCAGGCCGCGCTGACGGCCACCGACGTGGCCCAGCCCGCGCTGGGCGCGGTGAGCCTGGGGGCGCTGCGGGCGCTGGAGGCCTTCGGGCTCCGCCTGGACGCGGCGCTTGGGCACAGCTACGGCGAGCTGGTGGCGCTCTGCGCCGCAGGCGTCTTCGATGAGGCGACGCTGCACCGCCTCTCCCGGCTCCGGGGGCAGCTCATGGCGGCCCAGGCGGCGGGGGACGGCGGGGGGATGGTGGCGGTCCTGGCCTCGCGGGAGGCGGTGGAGGCCTTCGTGGCGCGCCACGCCCTCCCCCTGGTGCTGGCGAACATCAACGCCCCTGAGCAGATCGTCCTCTCCGGCGCCACCGAGGCCGTCGAGCGGGCGGTGACGCTGCTGGCCCAGGAGGGGCTCCAGGGGCGGCGGCTGGACGTGGGGGCAGCCTTCCACAGCCCGATGGTGGCCCAGGCGGCGGCGCCCTTCGGCGCCGCGCTGGCCGAGGTGGACTTCCAGCCTCCTCGCCTCCTGGTCGCAGCCAACAGCACAGGGGCGCCGTGGCCGGACGCGCCGGAGGCCGGGCGTGCGCTGCTTGGGCAGCAGCTCGCGGCGCCGGTGGACTTTGTCCGCTGCGTGCAGCTCCTCCGGGAGCGCGGCGTGACCACGTTCGTCGAGCTGGGCCCCGGGCGGCGCCTGGCGGGGCTGGTCGAGCGCATCGACCCGGCGGCGAAGGCGCTGGCGCTGGACGCCTCCAGCGGCAAGCGCAGCGGGGTGGTGGATCTGGCGCGGCTCCTGGCGGAGCTGGCGGCGCTTGGGCTCCCCCTGGAGCTGGCCCGCTGGGACGCCGGGGCGGCGGCGCGGCTGGCCCCGCGCCTGAGCCTCCCGCGCCCCCGCATGACGGTCCCCCTGACCGGCGCGAACCACGTCGAGCCGCGGCCTGCCCGCCCGCCGCGCCCGCCGAAGCCTCAGCCCCAGCCTCAGCCCATCTCTGTGCAACCTCCTCCCCCGACGCCCCCGGTCCAGCCCATGTCCGACACCAAGGCACCGCCCCAGGCCGCTGTCATCGAGGCCCTCCGCGCGGCGGAGAGCAACCTCCAGGCCCTCGTCCGCCTCCAGGAGCAGACCGCCGACCTCCACCGGCACTTCCTGGAGGTCCAGCAGCAGGCCACGGCCTCCTTCCAGGCGCTCGCGGCGCAGCACCAGGCGGTGGTCGCGGCCTCGTTCGGCTTGAGCGGCGCCGCGCCGGTCTATACGCCGCCGCCGATGCCCGTGATCCCGGCCCCGGTGATCCCGTCCCCAGTGATCCCGACCCCGGTGATCCCGGCCCCGGTGATCCCGGCGCCCCCGGCCCCGGTCGTCGCGGCGCCGCCCGCCCCGAGGCCGCCTGTAGCGGCGGCGCCCCCGGCGGCGCCGAAGCCCGCGCCAGTCCAGCGCGCCTCGGCCAGCGGCGTGCTGCTGGCGGTGGTTGCGGAGAAGACGGGCTATCCTCAAGAGATGCTTGAGCTTGGGATGAGCCTGGACGCGGATCTGGGGATCGACTCGATCAAGCGGGTGGAGATCCTGTCGGCGCTCCAGGAGCGCCTGCCGGACGCGCCTGCGGTGAAGCCCGAGCACATGGGCACGCTCCACACCCTGGGCGACATCGCGGCCTTCCTGGACGCGGGCGCGCCGCAGGCGGCGCCCGTGGCGGCGCCCGTCGCGGCGCCTGCGGCGCCTGTAGCGGCGCCCCGCGCCGGGATCGCTGCGGGGCCGACGCTGCTGGCGGTGGTTGCGGAGAAGACGGGCTATCCTCAAGAGATGCTTGAGCTTGGGATGAGCCTGGACGCGGATCTGGGGATCGACTCGATCAAGCGGGTGGAGATCCTGTCGGCATTGCAGGAGCGCCTGCCGGACGCGCCCGCAGTGAAGCCTGAGCACATGGGCACGCTCCACACCCTGGGCGACATCGTGGCCTTTCTGGAGGCGGGGCTCCCGGCGGTGACGGCGGCGCAGGCGCCTGCGGCGCCTGCGGCGGCGCCGCGCGTCGGGTTCGCTGCGGGGCCGACGCTGCTGGCGGTGGTGGCGGAGAAGACGGGCTATCCTCAAGAGATGCTTGAGCTTGGGATGAGCCTGGACGCGGACCTGGGGATCGACTCGATCAAGCGGGTGGAGATCCTGTCGGCGCTCCAGGAGCGCCTGCCGGACGCGCCTGCGGTGAAGCCCGAGCACATGGGCACGCTCCACACCCTGGGCGACATCGTGGCTTTTCTGGAGGCGGGGCAGGCTGCGCCTGCCCCTGCGGTTGTTCCGCAGGCTGCGCCTGGGGCTCCGACGCCTGCGCCTGCGGCGCAGCGATCGGTGGAGCGGCTGGCGTTGGTGGCTGTGGAGCACGCATCGGCGGGGGCGACGCAGGCGCCGCACCTGCCGCGCGGGGCGTCGGTGGGGATCTTCGACGCGGGGGACGCGGGGTTGAGCGCGGCGCTTGGGGCGGCGCTGACGGAGGCGGGCTACGCGGTGCGCTTCGACGGCTTCTCGGAGGTCGAGGGGCTGGTGCTGGTGGGCGGCGAGGCGACGGATGACGCCTGCGTGGCGTCGTCGTTCGGGGCGCTGCGGGAGGCGATGCCGGGGCTGCGGCGGTCGGCGCCTCGGGGGGCGCTGGTGGGTGCGGTGGTGCGGCTGGACGGGCGCTTCGGCGTCGAGGGGCTGACGGGCGGCAACCCGATCACGGCGGCGCTGGGGGGCTTCGCCAAGACAGCGGGGTGGGAGATCGAGGGGCTGACGGCGCGGGTCATCGACGCGTCGCCGGGGTTGGGCGCGGCGGAGGCGGCGCCGCGGGTCGCGCTGGAGCTGCTGCGCGGCCAGCATCTGGAGGTGGGGCTGGGCGCAGGGGCGGACGTTCACCTGACGCTGGCGCCGGAGGGGGCGTCGGGGGAGCGTCTGGCGTTGAGCCGGGAGGACGTGGTGCTCTTGAGCGGCGGGGCGCGCGGGGTGACGGCGGCCATCGCGTGCGCGCTGGCGGAGGCGGGCGCGGGGGCGCTGGTGCTCCTGGGTCGCTCGCCGCTGCCGGGTCCGGAGGACGCCGCGACGGCGTCTCTTGTGGATGAGGCCGCGATCAAGCGAGCGCTGGCGGCGGGTGGTGGTTTGAGCCCGCGGGAGCTTCAGGGTCGCTTCGAGCGGCTGATGGCGGCGAGGGAGATCCGGGCGACGCTGCGTCGGATCGAGGGGGCCGGGGCGAGGGTGCGGTATGTGGCGGCGGACGTGACGGACGGGGCGGCGGTGGAGGCGGCGCTGGCTGCGGCGAGGGACGAGCTGGGGCCGGTGACGGTGCTGGTGCATGGGGCGGGGGTGCTGCGGGATCGTCGGATCGAGGACAAGCGGGACGAGGATCTGGCGGCGGTCTACACGACGAAGGTGGACGGGCTGCGGAACCTGCTGCGGGCGCAGGGGGAGGCGCCGCTGCGGGCGCTGGCGCTGCTCTCGTCCTCGACGGCGCGCTTCGGGCGTCAGGGTCAGGCGGACTACGCGGCGGCGAACGAGGTGCTGAACAAGGTGGCGCAGGGCTATGCGGCGGCGCATCCGGGGTGCCGGGTGGCCTCGACGTGCTGGGGTCCGTGGGACGGGGGGATGGTGAACGCGTCGCTGCGGGCGCTCTTCGCCGCCGAGGGGCTGGTCCCCATCGATCTGGAGGCGGGCGCGGCCTACCTCCTGCGCGCGCTGGGGTCGCCGGGCCCGGTGGAGGTGGTGGTGCTGGGGGCGGGCTCCTCGCTGGAAGGTCTGGTGGAGGTGGAGGCGCCGGACGGGGGCAGCCGCACGGTGGAGATGACGACGCAGCTCCCGGTGGCGTTTGAGCGGCGTGTTGACGTGGGTTCGGCGCCCTTTTTGCGCTCCCACGTCATCGACGGCCGGGCGGTGTTTCCGGTGGCGATGATGATCGAGTGGCTGGGCCACGGCGCGCTCCACAACAACCCGGGCCTGCGGCTGGCGGGGGTGGACGACCTGCGGGTGTTCAAGGGGATCATGCTGGACGCGGGGGCCTCGGCGCGGGTGGTCGTCCGGGCGGGGAAGGCGCGGGCGGAGGGGAACGGCGGCTGGCGGGTGGCCGCCGAGCTGGTGACGGTGGCCTCCAGCGGGGCGACGACCCGCCACGCCAGCGCCGCGATCCTCCTGCGGGAGCACCTGGCGCCTGCGCCGGAGGCGCGCCCGCTGGAGGGGCTGGAGGAGCTGGAGCTGGACCCGACGGGGATCTACGACGGGCTCCTCTTCCACGGCCCGCTCTTCCAGGGGCTCCTGGGCCCCTTCGCGGCCAACGAGGGGGGGATCGTGGGTGAGGCGCGGGTGGCGGCGGCGCCGCGGGAGTGGGTGGAGGAGCCGCCGCGGGCGCGGTGGCTGCTGGACCCGCTGGCGGTGGACGCGGCGTTCCAGCTCATGGTGCTGTGGACGCGGCGCTACCTGGGCGCGCCGTCGCTGCCGACGCGGGTCCACGGGCTCCGCCTCTACGCCAGCACCTTCCCGCGGGAGGGGGTCCAGCTCCAGGCGACGCTCCGCTCGGCCACGGCGCAGCGTGCGGTGGCGACGCTGGAGTGGCTGCGCGAAGACGGCTCGGTGATCGCGCGGCTGGAGGAGTACGAGTGCGTCGCGGACGCGTCGCTGGAGCGCGCCTACCAGAACCTGGAGAAGGAGATCAACCGGGTCTTCCCCGACAGCAAGATCTTCCTCAGCCTGGTGGGCGACAAGCTGGCGGT
>CAUJGC010000560.1 GCA_963169075.1 Myxococcota bacterium | reverse complement strand
CGTCACCGAGCCCGCCACCAGCCGCCCCAAGCTGGCCCTGGAGGTGATCCGCACCGAGCTGCCCGGCGGCGCCGACAGCGCCCAGGTTCACGACATCGAGCCCACCCTCGGGCAGACCGCCCTCCGCTACGTCCTCCCCGTGGGCATCGCCCTCGGCGTCGGGACCGCTGGCATCGCCCTCACCCGCTGACCTCCTTTGGAGTTCGACTGGAGTTCAACAATGGCCATCAAGAAGAAGTACAACAGCAACCGCACCCCAGCCCCCCGCCCCCCCAAGGCGCCCCCGGCTCCCGCCCCCCCGGCTCCCGAGCCCCAGGCGCCCGAAGCGGACTCCCTGGCGATGTCGGCCCTCAAGACGGGCGCCAAGTACGCCCTGAACATCGGCACGACGGCAGCGGTCGAGACCTCCAAGGAGATCTTCGGGGAGACGCCGACGATGATCGGCTCGGGCCTCCTCACCGCCGCCGCCATCGTCATCGAGGTCGTCGCCCCGGACTCCACCCTGGCCGCCGTGGCCTCCCCGATGGGGCAGGCGACCGCCTCCTCGGGCCTCGCGGTCCCGCTCACCCGCAAGATCCTCCACGCCACGGGCATCGCCAAGCCCAAGGACGAGCTCAGCCCGGAGGAGATGCGCCGCCAGATCCGCCTCCTGGAGGCCGACGACGCGATGCCGCGCCAGCGCCAGCACCAGCTGCCGCGAGGCGAGGAGCGCGCCGGACAGGAGGCCTTCCAGACCGTCTACCAGGACGCCCAGCGCTCCTGAGTCTCCGGGCTGGGGGCAATGGTGCCCCCCGCCGCTCTCTCCCGCCGCGCTCGTCGCGCGCCACTTGATGCAAGGACTCGACCCCCATGATGACCTTCAACCCCGTGGCCCCTGGCGCCCCCTCCGACGTCAAGAACGCCCTCAACAGCCTCAAGATGCTGGTGGGCTCCCGCAGCAACGCCGAGATGGGCGCCCACCTGGAGAACCTCTCCGCCCAGCTCGGCCAGGCGGACGAGGAGGCGACCTACCTCCCGAGCCCCGAGCTGTCCTGCCGCCCGCACTCCCCCCGCGAGCACCGCCGCCCGGTGATCATGGAGACGCGCGTCATGTCCGCCAGCGCCACCCTGGCTGCTGGCGAGGGCATCGTCGCCGAGATCCTGGCGGGGGTGTTTCCGACGACCGACTCCAAGCGCTTCCTCTACGCGGACGGCACCTACAAGGCCTCCGTCGAGGGCCGCCAGCTCGCCGCCTTGGCGTTCAACTGGGACCTCCTGATCTACAACCGCTTCAACCGCCACACGGGCGGCACCGCGTCGCCGTCGGTGGCCGCGGCCATCGACGAACTGCGCGTCTGGACCGAGGCCGAGCTGGAGCCGATCAAGCGCGTCCTCAACCAGTGTACGGTCCAGATCTTCGGGACCTCGTCCAACGACCCCGGCATGGACGAGGTGCAGCTCAGCTACTTCGGCTTCGAGGGCAAGCAGATCCCCCGGAACCTGCACCCCCACACCTTCTACAAGGAGAAGGAGGCGAAGGTGGTGATCACGCCCCCGACCTCCTACCCCGACATCGTCATCCCCGCCGCCATCGACGGGCGCATCCCCCAGGTGACGGTCTTCGCCAGCCTCACGGTCGGCGGGCTCTTCCTGGACCGGGACTTCGTGCCGAAGACCCTCCGCTCCGTCAAGAAGTGACCTCCTCGGGGGAGGGCTCGCTCTCTCCTTCCCTCCCCCGAGGCCCTCGCGCTCGGCGCCTGGTCGGTCGGCCATCCCACAGGGCGTCGAGCGCCGCTTGGATGCGAATACATGGTTTTTAAAGCTGAAGCAGGAGCGTGCTCATGAACACCACCCGCCCCCAGGTCGAGGCGCAGAGCCGCTTCGACGTCACCCCCCGTCACTACCCCCTGCCGCGCGCCGTGCGGATGCACGGCGAGCCCACCGAAGAGCGTCGGCGCCCGCACCAGTCCGACGTCTGGGTGCCGTCCGGTGGCACCCAGATCGCCGTCGCCTCGGGCGCGAACATCATCGCAGCCATCCTCGCCAACGCGGGCTTCGCGACGACGGAGCGGAAGCTCTACGGCGACGACTCCGCCATGCGCCCCCGCGTGGAGGGCCGCGTCCTCACCGCCCTCCGCGCCGAGATCGTGGCGTCGGTGGAGGAGGACGTGTCGGGCAGCTACGTCTACAACCCCGAGCTCTCCCGCCAGGTGGAGCGCCTCCTGGGCCGGGTGGAGGTGCGATTCCACCGCGACGCCTCCTCGACCTCGACGCTGGAGGGCATCCCGCTCTACGAGCTGCTGCGCGGCGAGCAGCTCCCGGACTGGCTCCACCAGCTCGCCTGCGACAAGGAGTTCCGCGCCGTCCTGGTCCACCCCGAGAGCGCGAAGGTGCCCAAGCTCACCCCCCAGGCCGCCACGCGCACCTGGGTGGAGATCCGCCTCACGGCGACCTTCGAGGACCGCCCCGACATGGAGGGGGTCCTGGCGGTGGATGAGGACGACGACGCCCCGATGGAGCCCGGCTTCACGGCGGACATGGACGATGACGAGGACACCCCCGCCATCCCCCAGCTCCAGCGCATCCCCGGCCTGAGCTTCACCCCGAAGACGGCGCCGGACCTCCAGCGCCTCCCGAAGGCGACGCCCCAGGTCCCCGAGCTCAACCGCAACATCCTGGGCGTGAAGCGCCCCCAGCCGGCCAGCACGCTGGAGCTCTCCGAGGAGGGCAAGAGCAAGTTCGGCGCGGTCGGTGAGGAAGGGCAGGGCTTCCAGATCGGCGGCATCACCGTCAAAAACCCCTTCAAGCGGTGATCCCCGTGGCGAAGCCCCCCCACCCGAGCGTCACGAAGGCCGCTCACCGCCTCGGCTTCTCCCCGGAGCCCGAGGCGGGGTGGGAGGGGCTCGCCTACCGCCTGGACGTGCCTGACCCCCGTCATCCCCAGGACGGGCGCTTCCTCGTCTACCTCCCAGGACCCCACGCCTGGGCGACAGCGCGCCGCTTCGCTGTGGTGGAGGGCGCCTACCCCGGCGCCACCCACCAGGCCCGCAAGGGCCACAAGCGCCTCTTCGACGGCCTCCGCGACGTCGTGCTCTTCGACCCCCGCCGCCTGGGCGCGCAGGAGGCCCACGACGAGCTCCTCAATGCCTGCATCGACGGCGTCCCTGGCGTGGCTCGCACCCTCACCCCGACGCCCTGGGGCTTCGACCTGGACTTCCGCCTCGGCCCCATCGACTCCCCCTTCTACCTCCTCCCCAAGGCCGCACAACCCTCCCAGCACACCCTCCCGCTCACCCCTGGCCTCCGCTTCCTCGCCGCCCCGCCCCGCGCCGATGCCAGCGACCTCCCGCGCTGGGTGCTCTTCGAGGTGGCGGCGCCGCCCTACGACGGCATGAGCCCCGACGCACGCCGCGCCCACGCCCACGCCATGCACCAGCGGCGCCCCCTGGCGCTCCAGCTCCAGACCTTCCCCACGCCGCCCCACATGACGCTCTACCTGCATGGAGGCCCTCATGGCCACACGACGCACCTCTCCTCGCCCCAGCCCGCGCCAGCGCGTCCGCGACGCCGCGCGTGAGCTGGGGATGCGCAACGTCGGCGGCGGTGCCGACTGGATGAACGACGCCTGGCACCTCGGCCCCAGCGCCCGCCCCAACCAGACCTCCGGCGACCTCTACCTCATCGCGGACGAGGACAACGACGCCCGCTTCCACCTCGTCCGCCGCTACCACCTCAGCGACGACGGCGACTACCCCGGCGCGCCGGCTGACCTCGTGCGTCAGCGCCGCGACCTCTTCGACGGCTACAACGACGTCGTC
Source organism: Myxococcota bacterium (assembly GCA_963169075.1). Classification (GTDB taxonomy): domain Bacteria; phylum Myxococcota_A; class Bradymonadia; order Bradymonadales; genus CAUJGC01. The sequence goes on along the minus strand of CAUJGC010000560.1, from coordinate 15,704 downwards.
TGGGTCGAGCGCGAAGACCTCACCGCAGCCCAGGCCATCCAGGTCCTCCAGCGCCGAGGCCGTTGACCTTCGCCACCCACCCGTACAGGAGCCACCCCATGAAGCTCTCCTTCGACCTCCGCCTGATGCGTAAGGCCCTCCGCATCCTCCGCCCCTTCGCGACGCGCCGCCTCGGGGAGCCGTCTGGGCTGCTGCTCCACGCCGCCAAGAACGGCCTCCACCTCGCCATCCAGAACGACGGCGTGAACGCCCGCCTCCACATCGAAGCCGCCGTGGAGACGCCCGGCGACCACGTCGTGGACTTCGAGGAGCTCCAGGAGGACCTCACCGCGATCTGGAAGAACCTCCGCGAGGGGGGCAGCCTCACCGAGAAGCGCCGCCAGGTGCGCGCTGACCGCGCGAAGGCCGACGGCCCGCTCCGCCTGACCAGCGTGCTGGACGATGCGACGTTCCGGGATGTCTCGGCCAAGGTCTCCACCCCGCCGGTCTGGGAGCGCATCCAGCGCCGCACCTCCACCCCCTGCGAGGGCGCCTGCGAGCGCCCCGCGGTGGCGCCCCACCTGGTCGCGGCGGCCAAGAGCGCCGCCACCGCCCTCGCCGCCCCCCTCCGCTTCGAGGTCGCCCAGGCCGAGGGCTACATCATCCGCGTCGAGCGACCTGGGCACCCCAGCCTCATCGCCTGGGTCCAGGGCGCCAAGCCCGAAGAGCCGAAGCTCAAGGCCACGGTGACGAAGGCGGCGCCGAAGGCGAAGAGCGCGAAGCCGGAGGACGAGAAGGCCCAGCCCTCGAAGGCCAAGGCGACCCCGAAGGCCAAGGCCAAGGAGTCCAAGAAGCAGACCGGCGAAGCCGCAAAGCCCAAGGCGACGAAGCGGGCCAGCAAGGGCACCTCCAAGCCCAAGGCGCAGCCCGACTGCCCGCCGCCCTGCCCAGACCCGAAGCCCAAGCCGACGAAGCAGGCCAGCAAGGCGACGAAGCAGGCCAGCAAGGCGACCTCGAAGGGCAAGACAAAGGCCCCCGACGCCATGCCCGCCCAGACCGACACCTCGGCCAGCGACGAGGCGCTGCTCATGCAGCTGCTCCAGCAGCAGATGAAGCAGATGTCCGATGAGATGAAGAAGGCGTCCAACTGACCCCACCGCATGCCGCCTGGAGAGCCTCTATGCTGCCCACCACCGCCCCCCAAATCCTCGACCAGCTCCTCTCGCGCACCCGAGCTGCTCTCCAGGCGTTTCAGCCGCCGCGCCCGCACCTGGTCGCGGCGCTGGACCGCCTGGCGGCGCGCCAGCGCCCCGCCCTCCTCATGATGGTCGAGCAGGCCTTCGCCTGGTACTTCGAGCGCCAGGCGAAGGCGCCCGCTGCCTCCTCCAAGCGGCTCCTCGGCGCGCTCCTGACGCCGAAGGAGCGCACCGAGGCGAACCTGCGCGCGCTCGCGCTCCTGGCGTCGTGGATGCGCGAGGGGAGCGCGGCGCTCCAGGCTCCTGACGCGCAGCAGGTGCTCGCGGCCTACTCGGGCTGGGGCGGGCTGAGCATCGAGAAGATTCGCAGCAAGCTCCCGCCGGAGCTGCCCGCGCCGGAGAAGCGCGGGCTCATCCACGAGTACTACACCCCGCCCGCCGTCGCAGACGCCATCGCCAGGGAGCTGGTCCGCCTGGCGCCCCCGCCCCGCGCGGGCAGCAAGCTCCAGGTGCTGGAGCCCTCCGCGGGGATCGGTCGCTTCGTCGATGCGCTGGAGGGGGCGTTCCCTGCAAACAGCCTGCGCTGGGAGCTGGTGGAGTACTCCGCCGTCAGCGCCAAGCTCCTGTCCGCGCGCTTCTTCATGCGCGACCCCAGCCGCTTCCGGGTCCACGCCGGCTCCTTCGAGTCCTGGGCGAAGGACTACCCGCTGGAGGAGACGGACCCCGACCTCCAGTTCGACCTCATCGCCAGCAACCCGCCCTACGGCCCGCGCGGCGCCTCCCTTGCGGAGGACGGCCTGGGGCAGCACTTCAAGGCGTCCTACCCCTACTTCGTCTGGCGCTCCCTCGGCCTCCTGGCCCCCGGCGGCGTCGCCGTCTACCTCATCCCTGGCGGCATGATGACGGGCACCGGCAAGCGCCTCATGGGGCTGCGCGAGGACGTGCTCAAGCGTGCCCACCTCCTCGGCGCCTTCCGCATGCCGTCGGAGACCCCGGACGGCAAAGAGGCGGTCTTCCCCGGCGCGAACCTCGTCACCGACGTGATCTTCCTCCAGCGCCGCCCCGCCAACCTCGGCATGGTGCCGCCCTCGGACCAGCGCATCCTGGACGGCCACTACTTCAAGGACCACCCGAGCCACATCCTCGGGGAGGAGTTCGGTGAGGATCACGGCGAGGACGACCAGAGCAAGAAGCCCAGGTGGGGCTTCGGCGTGCGGGGCCGCTTCGAGGGCTTCCCCGCATGGACCCCGCGCCCCCTCCAGGGCGACGCCCCCCCCGCCGATGAAGCGCCGAAGGAGTCCACCGCCCAGCGCAAGCGCCGCACCAAGGGCAGCGTCGCCGCCCAGACCCCCGCCTCGGCCCAGCAGGGCGAGGAGGCGTCAGACCCCATCCTCCAGGCCGAGCGCCTGGGTCTGCGCGCGGCGGAGCTGCTGGCGGCGGCCTCGCGCGGCGACACGGCCCGACTCTCGGGCTGGGAGGAGCTGCGGGCCGACCTCTCGGCCTGGTCGGACCAGCACGGCACCCCCCACAAGCACCCCGGCCTCCTCCAGGCCACCCGCAGCCGGGGCCTGGAGCGCTTCCTCGCCGCCTACGAGCCCCGAGGCGGGCTCACCGCCGCATGGACGACGCCGCCCCAGGCCGCCCAGGCCCGCTACCAGGGCGCGAAGGACCTCCTCGCGCTGGCGTCGTGGCTCCACCGCGACCAGGGCGGGCGCATGACCCTCGCGGAGCTGGTCGCCTTCGCGGCCCAGCACGGCGTGACCCTGGCGCGCCAGGAGGTGCGCCGTCAGCTCGCCGCGGCCTCCTGGTGCGTGGACGACTCGGAGCTGGAGGCCCTCTGGCACCCGAAGGCCGACTACCTCCAGGGGGACCTCTGGCCCCGCTACGACGCCGCCCTCCGCCTGGCCGAGCAGGGAGACGAGCAAGCCGCCCGCCAGGTGGAGTGGCTGCTGGAGGTGATCCAGCCCGTCATCGCCGCCGACATCCTCGACCAGCTCTCCCCCCGCGACTCCTGGCTCCCCCTCGATGCCGTCTGGGACTGGATCAAGACCGGCAAGCCCACCGTGCGGGGTGTGGCCTTCGAGCTCGGCAAAGCGCGCGGGCTCGTCCGAGCGGGCGGCGGCGTGATCACCGTGCTCGTGCAAGACGGCTACGACGAGGAGCCTCGCCTCCTGCCCTACCACGAGCTGCCCACCAGCGACAAAGAGCGCACCGCGGCGCGCCTGGATCGCGGCCTGATGGTCGTGCTGGGCTACCTCAACCACGACCTGGCCTTCTTCTCGCCGCCCGTGAAGAAGGTCCTCAACCCCGAGACCGGCAACGAGGAGACCGAGAACCTCGATGAGGTCCGCGTGGAGGTGGCAGGGGAGCTGGTCAAGAACTTCCGCGCCTGGCTTCAGGGCCAAGAGGACCACCAGCGCGCCGTCGAGGAGGCCTACAACCGGGCGTTCAAGGGCTACATCCCCGTCACCTACCCCCCCGACCCGGTGGAGATCGCCCGCTGGAACCCCGCCTACAAGCTCCACCCCTACCAGAACATCGCCCTGCGCCGCATGCTCGCCCCCCGCCGGGGCCTCCTGGCCTTCGATGTGGGCCTGGGCAAGACCTTCACCGGCATCGCCCTCATCGCCCGCGCCCGCCAGGAGGGCTGGGCGCGCCGCCCCGTAGTGGTGGTGCCGAACAGCATCGTGTGGAAGTGGCACCGCGACTTCAAGAAGGTGCTGCCCGACTACCGCGTGCTCGTCATCGGCAGCAGCATCAACAGCCGGGGCACCGCCGTCACCGACGCCTCGGACGTCCGCGCCCGCAAGTGGGCGGAGTTCGCCGCGGGGCGCTGGGATGTGGTCCTCCTCACCGAGTCCATGATCGGCTCCACCCGCGTCCTTCCAAGCACACTGGAAGATTACACCCGTGGCGTCAGCGCCATCCGTCGCTTCATCCAGCTCCAGCGCGCCGAGAACGAGAAGAAGAAGGAGCAGGCCGCCAAGCGCGCCGAGAAGAAGGCCGAGAAGAAGGCGACGAAGGGTAAGACCGAGCGCGCCGAGGCGGTGGAGGAAGAGGCGGGGACGGCCTGGGTGCTCAAGATGCTGGCGGGCAACGTGGGGACGGACTACGACCCCGGCCTGACCTGGGAGGAGATCGGCTGCGACCTCCTCATGGTGGACGAGGCCCAGGGCTACAAGGGGCTCTTCGGCCTCGGAGACCGCGAGGGCGGGATGCCCGAAGGTGTCGGCTCGACCAACCCCTCCAAGAAGGCCTGGCACCTCGACTTCCGCGCCCACGCCGTCCGCCAGCGCTCCGGCGGCGCAGGCGTCTTCCTCCTCAGCGCGACCCCGGCCAAGAACAGCCCCGTGGAGCTCTACAACCTGGTCCACATGGTGGACCCCGGCCTCTGGGAGCGCAGCGGCATCACCGACCCCGAGGCCTTCTTCGACCACTTCTGCGAGCTCTCCTTCACCACCGCCCAGCGCGCCGACAGCAAGATCGTCGTCAAGAGCGCCGTCAAGGCGTTCCGCAACCTCGACAACCTCCGCGCGCTGCTCGCCCGCTACACCGAGTTCAAGACCGCCGAGGACGTCGGCCTCAAGATCCCCGAGGCCCTCAACCGAGGCACCACCCCCGAGGAGTTCATCGACCTCTCCGGTGAGCAGCGCGAGACGATCCGGGCGATGATCGACGAGATCGCCCGCATCCAGGACAAGATGAAGCACCTCGGCCCCGAGGACGGCGCCGTGCGCCAGGCCATGCAGATGAAGATCATGGGGATCGCCTCCCGCATCGACATGGTGTCCATCCACCCCGAGCTGGCCAACCTCCGCTCCGAGCCCGACCCCCTGGATGCCGAGTCCAGCATCCGCTACACCGACGCCGAGCTGGAAGCCCGCGCCCGCGCGCTCCCCCTGCGCGGCGTCGCCCCGAAGCTGGAGCTGGCGGCTGAGCGCATCCTCGACACCCGCCGCACCACCTGCGAGCTGAGCGCCAGCGACGACGGCTGCTGCCTCTCCTGCGGCCACGTCGTCTTCGCGGACAACCAGGGCGTCCACTACATGGTGGAGCGCCTCCTCATCGAGGGCGGCATCCCGCCCGAGCGCATCGCGATCCTCAACGGCCACAAGGCCAAAGACCCCGAGACCCGCCAGCGCATCGCCATGAGCTTCAACGGCGTCGGCTGCCAGGGCGACCCCGAGCACCTCCCCCCCGTCTACGACGTGGTCATCGCCAACCGCGTCGCCTACGAGGGCGTGGACCTCCAGCGGCGCACCTGCATGATCCACCACCTCGACCTCCCCTGGGAGCCGGCCACCCTCCAGCAGCGCAACGGGCGCGGCGTGCGCCAGGGCAACCTCTTCCCCGACGTTGAGGTCCACTACTACCTGGCGCGCGGCTCCCTCGACCTGCGCCGCCTCATGAAGCTCCAGAACAAGGCGGGCTGGCTCTCCCAGCTCTTCTCCTCCACCGCCCGCACCACCAACAACCCGATGGCGAAGGTGGAGCTGAGCGCCGAGGAGATCATCCTGGAGCTGGGGAGCGAGGAGGCCAAGGCGCAGGTCCGCGCCAAGATGGCCGATCAGGAGGCCGAGCGCCAGAAGCAGCTCCTCATCAACCAGCGCCGCATGGGCAACCGCCTCCTGGGGCAGGCCCACGAACGCTTCCGCCGGGCCGAGCGCGCCGCCACCCCCCAGAGCGCCGCGTCCTACCGCAAGGAGGCCGAGGAGCTGCTGGCCCAGCTCGCCAAGCTGCCCCCCGCCGCCTGGGCCTGGCACGACCAGGCCCCACGGGTCCGGGAAGAGCGCGCCTACATCCCAGCCGAAGGCCCCCCGCTCTTCGAGGGCGACCGCTGGCTCGTCGGGGCGCATCGGGTCGAGATCGGCGCGATCAAGGCGACCCACCCCCTCCTCCTCATCGAGGGACAAGGGGGGCGGGCGCTGGGCTGGGGGACGCCCAGCCCCAAGGACGAGGAGCTCCTCCGCGCCCTCGCGCCCGCGGCCCGCCTCCCCGCCCTCACCGACGAAGAGGCCGCCCAGCAGGCCGCCCTGGAGGTCGCCAGGATCAACAAGATCAACCTCTGGTCCGGGAGCGACGACCTGAGCCCCTTGGGCTGGCACGGCGCCTCCCGCCGCTACCGGGAGGCCCACGGCGCCCTCCTGGCCGAGCGCATCGCCCTCCGCCTCCAGGCGATGGGAGGCTACACCTACTACACCCTCTCCACCCCCCTCCCGCTGGTCCGCGCCGGCCAGCTGGAGCCGTTCGTCGCCCGCGACTACACCGAGAGCATGGCCCTGCTCAGCGACCTCCAGGCCGGGCGCGTCTCCATCCTCCCGCCCTCACCCAGCGGCCTCGCCGCCTTCCGCGCCCTCCTCCCCGCCGCCCGCGAGCGCTTCAAGGCCAGCGAGCTGGAGGTCGTCACCCTCGGCTGGTGGGACACGAAGCTCATCGAGGTGCAGCGTGGCTGAGGCCCTGAGCTACTTCTCCCTCTACAGCGGGGTCGGCGGCGCCGACCTCGCTCTCCAGCATCTCCTGGGCTGGAGGTGCAAGGGATACTGCGACCTCGACCCCTTCGCCCGAGGCATCCTGCGTCGCCGCATCGAAGAGGGTTGGCTCCAGCGCGCCCCCCTCTTTGAGGACGCCCACGACCTCCCCGATCTCCCGAGCCCCCGCGCCGACCTGCTCATCGGCGGCTTCCCCTGCCAGCCCTGGAGCAAGATCGGCGCGCGCCGCCAGCACGAGGACGAACGCAATGAATGGCCGACCCTCAAACGACTCCTCGCGGCGTGGCGTCCGCGCGGCTTCTTCCTCGAAAACGTCCCCCACCTCCTGCGAGCCGACTACTTCGGCACCATCCTCCGTGACCTGGCCGAGGGCGGGCAGGATGCGGTGTGGGCGGTGCTCGCCGCTTCCGGTGCCCGCGCTCCCCACCGTCGCCAGAGGCTATGGCTCCTTTCCTACCCCCAGCGCGACGGACTGGAAGGGCTCCAGCGCGCCAGGACAGCGTCGCGGGCAGCTCTCCGAACGCATGGAGGGGAGCCCGGAGACCTCTGGTCGGATGAACCCGGCGTGGGTCGATTGGCTCATGGGGTTCCCCATCGGGTGGACCGCCTGCGCGCCCTTGGAAACGCCATCGTCCCCGTCCATGCGGCGCTGGCTTTCCTCGCTCTCGCTGACCTTGCGCTGGGCGTTGACGCCGCCCAGCGCTGCGGAGACCCCCTGAGATGACAACCGCCATCCACCTCCTCGACCAGCTCCTCGCGCGCACCCGCACCTCCCTCGGGGCGCTCCAGCCGCCACGCCCGCACCTGGTCGCGGCGCTGGATCGGTTGGTGGAGCGCCAGCGTCCCGCCCTCCTCGCAATGGTCGAGGAGGCCTTCGCCTGGCACCTCAAGCGCACCTCCCCACCCCTCCCGCCGCAGCGTGGCCTCCACTGGAGCGGCGTGAGCCTGGAGCCACCCCAGCCTGCCAACACGCGCCAACCCCTCTTCTCCGCGACCCGCAACGAGCTCGGCCAGCCCCCCGAGCTGCGCCAGGTCGCGCCTCGTGTAGATGACGGACGCATCATCCCGCGCCGCAAGCGTGGCACACAGTGGATCTGGAGTCCGACGAAGCCAGGCATCTACCTCGCCTTCTGGCCGTGGGCGCCCGCTGTAGGGGAACAGGCAGCCATCCTGCGTCTGGAGCGTGGCGTCCTCACGCTGGTCGAGCACATAGCCAACCGGGACCCCGACCACCTGCTCCTCTTCACTGCGCTCGACAGGGCGCGTTTGCTGTGAGTTGGACCATGACCACCCACGCCACCCTCCTCGCCACCGCCGGCGTCCTCGCCGCCACCGGCCTGGCGCTCAAGGCAGCCCAGCACCGCCGCGCCACGGCCCCGCTCTACCTCGACGCCCAGGCGACCACGCCGCTGCACCCTGCGGCCCGCCGCGCGCTGGAAGAGACCGGCTGGGCGAACCCCGGCTCCCCCCACGCCCCCGGCCAGGCTGCCCGCCAGGCCGTCGAGAACGCCCGCGCCGAGGTGTCCCGCCTCCTGGGCGACCCGCGCCAGGTCTGCTTCACCTCGGGCGCCACCGAGGCGCTCAACCTCGCGCTCCAGGGCTCCATCCATCACCTCGTCCTGACCGGCGCGCCGCCGCCGCTGCACGTCCTCACCACGCCCATCGAGCACAAGGCGGTCCTCCAGCCGCTCCAGCACCTCCAGGAGCGCGGCCTGGTGGAGCTGGGGCAGCTCCCGCTCACCCCCGCCGGCGTCCTCCTCCCCGAAGCCCTCGCCCACGCCCTCCGCCCCACCACCGCCCTCGTCGCCATCGGCTGGGCCAACAACGAGATCGGCACCATCCAGCCTCTCGAAGACCTCGCCGCCGTCCTCGAAGGCCACCCCGCCCGCCTCATCATCGACGCCACCCAGCTCGCAGGCCTCAATCCCTCCCTCCCCGCCCGCGCCGATGCTGCCGCCGTCTCCGCCCACAAGCTCTACGGCCCCAAGGGTATCGGCGCCCTCCTCCTCCGCGAAGGCCTGGAGCTGGAGCCCCTCACCTTCGGCGGCGGGCAAGAGGGCGGCCTCCGCCCCCGCACCCAGCCCGCCCCCCTCATCGTCGGCTTCGGCGTCGCCGCCCGCCTCGCCCGCACCCTCGGGCACCAGCGCGCCGCTCGACTGCGCCGCATGGCGTCCCTCCTCCTGGGCAAGCTGCCCCCTGGCATCCAGCTGAACGGCCCGACCTCACCGGAGGAGCGCCTCCCCGGCAACCTCTCCCTGACCCTCCCCCCTGGCCTCACCGTCCCCCAGCTCCGCGACGCCATCCCCCACATCGCCTTCTCCCAGGGCTCCGCCTGCTCCTGCTCCAAGCGAGGCTCCCACGTCCTCGCCGCCCTCGGGCTCCCCCTGGAGGACCAGCAGCGCACCCTCCGCCTCGGCTTCCACGCCCTCCTGACCGATGATGACGCGCTGCGAGCCATCCAGGACGTCGCGGCGGCGCTGGCGCGGCTCATGACGGGGCAGGGTTGATCCATCGCAGCAACCAGGGCACAAATCTCCCCGTTGAACCCGCCGCGCAAGGAGCCCCATGCCCTCGGCACACGACGTAAAAGACGACCCCGCCTACCACCAGCTCTTTGGGCATAGCCGCATGGTCGTTGAGCTGCTTCGCCTCCATACGCCGCCTGAGCTCCAGGAGAGCCTGAACCTACAGGGTGGCATCCTCTCGCTCAACACCCGCCACCACCCGACGCTTCAGGACAAGCGCGAAGGCGACCGGACCTTCCTGGTGGCACGCCACGGCGAACCGCAAGCCCTCCTCGTGCGCCTGGAGTTCCAGTCCACCCAGGACGCGGACATGAACCTGCGCGTCGCGCTCTACAACGCGCTGCTCTGGCAGGATCTCCGCACGGGAAAGACTACTCCGACCTCCCCCGAAGGGGAGGTGCTCACAGCAGAGCTGCCTCTGGCGAGGCAGGCCTCCTCCTCCAGCCCTCACGCTCTCCTCCCCATCCTCCCCTTCGTCATCTACAACGGCGAGGAGCGCTGGCACGGACGGCAAGGCGCTTCGCTGCGCGACCGGGTCGAGCTTGGCTCCCTGAGAGGGCTTGCTCCGCTCCAGCTTGACGCCAGCTTTCTCCTCATCGACATCCGCCACACCGAGCTTCCTGCGGCGCCGCGCGGACCCTTGGATGTCCTCTTCGCGCTGGAGCGGCTCCGAGACGATCCCGCTGAAGCGGACAGGGTGCTGAGGGAGCTCCTCCGCATCCTGCCCAACGAGCCCGAACACGCCTCCTTGCGCGAGGCCTTCCGACGCTTTATCATTGGAGTCCTGAAGGCCCGCGGGATCAAGCTCCCTGCTGAGGCCCTGAGCACCCTGGAGGGCATCGTGTCCAACTTCGCAACCAGCATCGAGAACTACGGTAAAAAGGCCGCCAACAAGGGCCGCCAGGAAGGCCGCCAGGAAGGCCGTGAAGAGGGGCGGCTGGAGGCGCTTCGCCTGTTCCGCGCTGCGCTCCAGAAGCTGGAAGGCGTAGCGCTGAGCGACGAGGAGCTGGACAGCCTGATGGTACATCTCGTCGCCGCGAACCTCACGCCCGAGGCCATTGAGGCTGCCCCTCTGGAGACGGTGCTCTCCTGGACCAAGCCACAGCCCACCAAGCCGAAGAAGCGCTGACCGCACCCCCGCAAACGACAACGCCCCGGATGGAGTCTCCATCCGGGGCGTTGCGCTTCTTGGCACCCAGCGAGCTCAGTCCTTGACCATGCGGACCATGTCGGCCTTGGCCATCTTGTCCATGACCTTGTCCAGGCTCGTGAAGCAGCGGCCAATGAAGTCCTTGGCGAAGGCGGCAGCCTCGGCCTCGGCCTCGCGCTGGGCCTTGATCTCGGCCAGGCGGACGCGCTCCAGGCTGGAGACGGGCTCGCCTTGGGGCTTGGGGTTCTCGCGGGTGTCGCTGTCGTCGCGCGTGTAGGCCATCATCTGATCCTTGTCGTGAAGCTGCCCGCAGCGCAGGCAGCGCGTGTCGAGGCAGGGCACCACGCCCCGCCCCCTCAGTGAACCTTGTCGAGGTCGGCCTCCGCCTCGCACGCCTCCCAGGCGTCGCGGAGGGCGTCCAGCGTCTTCTGGGCATCATGGTTGAGCCGCTGGGCCTCCTGGAGCTGCTTGAGCACCGCGTGCCGCTCCTGCTCCAGTCGCCGGAGGCGCTGCTCCATCCGCTGGAGCCGCCGGGGGTCGCGCTGCTCGATGAGCGCCTCCACAATCCGGGTGCCCGCTTGCAGCACCGCCTGGCCTTCAGGGGTGGCGGCGACGCGGACGACAGCTATCAAGAGGTGTCGCGCTCTCATGGCTTCTTCTCCATGACGCGCTGGTATTCTTGATCCAGGTATTCCAGTAGGGCTCGCCGGGTCGCCTTCCGCCTCCCATTGATGCAGACGCTCTGGATGAGGCCGGCTTCCAGGTAGCGGAGGGCGGTGCGGCGGCTGACGCCCAGCAGGCGCGCGATTTTGCTGGTGCTCAAGAGCCGATCATCTTCATGTTCCATTTCATCCTCGCGATGAGCATTGAACAATGAACCAAGTCAATATATACTCAAACACGCAACGCGCGTCAAGCGCTTCCTCGGTGATGCCTCATCCCATGCATCTATTATAAGGAGCTTCACATGGACCCAGAAGACGCCACCCCGCCCGAGCCCAGCTACCGCGAGATCGCCACCCTGGAGATCAAGCTCCTGCAGAAGCCCGATGCCCCTGACCTGGTCATCTCCTCCGCCGCCGGCGAGACGCTGCCGCTGCTCGTCGTGCTCGGCATGTTGGAGCTGGCTCGCCTCACGTTCATCCAGCAGGCTGGTCAGGCGCTCCCGCCTCCCAGCCCCAGCCCCGCGGAGTGAGCCATGCCCCGCCTCATCGGCTACGCCCGCGTCTCGACCCATGACCAGGACACCGCCCTCCAGCTCGACGCCCTCCAGGCAGCCGGCTGCGCCCAGGTCTTCGAGGAGAAGGCCTCGGGCAAGAGCGCAGGCAAGGCGTCGCGCCCCCAGCTCCACGCGATGCTGGAGGGTCTTGAGCCTGGCGACACGGTGGTGGTCTGGAAGCTGGACCGCTTCGCCCGCTCCACCCGCGACGCCCTCAAGCTCATCGAGGAGCTTGAGGCACGCGGCTGCGCCTTCCGCTGCCTCACCCAGCCCATCGACACCTCCGGCCCCGCCGGGCGCCTCCTCCTCACCATCCTCGCCGCCCTCGCTGAGTTCGAGGTTGGGATGATCAGCGAGCGCACCCGCGCAGGCCTCCAGGCCGCCAAAGAGCGCGGTCGCTCCCCCGGACGCCCCAAGGCCCTCCGCGGCCCCATCCGCCGCCAAGCCGAGTGGCTCCTGGAGGCCGGGGAGAGCCAGGCCGATGTCGCCAGATCGCTTCGGGTCAGCGAAGCGACGGTCCACCGCCTCGCTCGGGAGCTCAAAGCAGCCTCCAGGGCGGGTGATTTTTGAAAGGCGTTTTTGAAAGGCATGCGCCCCGTCGCCATCGACCCGCCGCCGCGCCTTTCAAAAACGGTCGTTTTTGAAGGGAGCCCTCTCATGCCCTCCCCTACATCCACTCACTCCACCCTACATGTTGCAGCCTACGCGCGTGCCAGCCTGGACCACCCCGACCCTCAAGAGCAGCTCGCGCGCCTGGAAGAGCTCGCCGCAGACCTGAGCCTCCCCACCCCCACCCCCTTCATCGACACCCAGGGCCACGCTGCCACCCCCGCCTGGAGCCACCTCCTCGCCGCCTGCTCCCGAGGCGAGGTCGGCGTCATCCTCGTCGTCGCCTTCCACCGCTTCGCAGGCAGCATCAAGCAGCTCACCCGCACCCTCGACAGGCTCAACGCGCGCGGCGTCCGCCTCATCTCCGAAGGCGACCAGTTCGACTCCGCCACCTCCCGAGGCCGCATCGCTCACCAGCTCGTCAGCTGCTTCGTCAGCTTCGAGGAGGTCGGCAGGAGCGAGCGTGTCCGCGAGGGCCAGGAGCAGGCCAGGCGCCAGGGGCGACGACCAGGGCGGCGTTCCTGTTCAGGAGGAGAGGGCTCACTCAAAGAGGGGCCGGGCTTGATGAGCGCCAGCTCCGGCAGGTACTCATGAGCGCTCCTTCAGGGAGCGCGGAGCGCCCGCTCGCTGCGGTGATGCACCTGGAGATCCTCCTTGTCATCGTCCGTGATGTGCTCGCTCCCCTTGCCCAGGATGTCTTTCAGCATGAAGCCGCGGGCGGCCTGGGTCACCCGAGTCACCTGAGCCACGGGCTCGCCGTACTTCTCAATGACGAAGCTCTCCCCCTCCTCGACGTCTTGGAGGACCTGGCTGAGGTTCTGGCGCAGCTCGCTGGCGCTGATGTGCTGAGGTGGGTGGGGTTTGGGGGCGGTCTTCATGGGGACCTCGGGGCAAGGCCCACTCACCAGCGTGTGTCGAGGTGAGGTAGAGCCTGGAGCTTACCGTCGCGGGTGAGCAGGGGAATCCCCATCTCCGCTGAGGTCGCTGCGATGATGCGATCTGCAGGATCTCCATGAAGCACGATAGACCAGGTCCGCGTCGCGATCTCCGGGGTGAGATCGACGAGCTGAACGCGCGGGTCCTTCAAGACATCGCGCATCCATTGCAGCGGAGAAGGCGCCAGCGAGACGCGCCCCTTCCCATCCAGCATGACCACCTCCCAGAGCGAGATCGCACAGATGAAGATGGAGAGCGCGTTACGGATGAGGTGATCCGCCAGCGGAGAGAGCTCAACGCTCCCCTCGTGCCAGAAGATGAGCGCGTGCGTGTCCAACAGGATGTAGGGGGTGGTCGAGGACGCCATGGCTCACCCCGGGAAGACAGGGCTGATGATGTCGCCCAACACCCGCGTGCGCTCCTTGAGGCTCGGGGCCACCCCCGCTCGCAGGATGAAGGGGTCTCCGTTGGAGGCCTGGAGGGGAACCCAAGGCCCCCCTTCGTAGGGCTGCTGCACATACCCCTTGGCGCGAAGCTGCACCAGCGTCGTGAGGCAGCTTCGGGGGGTCACCCCGCGCAGCTTCGCCAGGCGCTCCGTGGTTGGGGGCACCTTGTAGGTCTCCGTGTCCTGGATCAGGAGCTCCAGCATCTCTTGCTGCACCGGTGTCAGCGGGGTTGAGGTCATGGGCATGCTCTTGAAGGGGTGAGGTGCTGGGCATGGGGCTTCGCGAGCCCTGTTGGGCGGGCTTCTCCTGCTCCAGGTTATCAAGGTAAGACGATGCTCTCGACCTCGCAACCCCAACCCCCTGCACCGCGCGACATCACACGGCGATCTCGCAGGCATCGACCTCCGCAAACCCAGGTTTGATGACACCTCGACGCCGCCCCACGCGACCCTCACCTTAGAGGGGTTGGGCGCCGTGGTGGCGCCGCCTCCCCTGCTTCTTCCTCTCCCCCAGCCCCGTGAGGCCCTCCGATGGTTGACTTCCTCCTCCCACCCTCCGGCTCCCGCCGTGGCACGATCCCCACCCAGACCCTCGTCGACGCGCTGGCGGGTGAGCTGGGCGGCGGCTCCCCAAGCACGTTCCTCTACGACAGCAGCGCGCTGGAGTCGCCGCAGCTGGGCATCACGGTGTTCAACAGCTTCACCGACCTGGCTGACGCGCTCGCCGCACAGGAGGCGCCGACGACGGTGGTGATCCGCCAGCCGGAGACGATCCCAGCAGGTGACTACAGCCTGCTCCAGAACGTCACCTTTGAGGCCAGGGCAGGCGAGCGCCTGGCGCTGACCCTCGCCGACGGGGTGGACTTCGGCGCGGGGCGAGGCTTCACGCTGCGAGACATCGACCTCCGCGTGGAGAACACCAGCGGCGCGGCGCCCTTTGGCGATGCGGCGCAGCTCTTCTTCGAACGCGCCACGGTGACGGCGGCGAACCCGCTCCTGACGGGGGGGGAGGTGACGCTGCGGGACACGCTGGTCTACGGCGAGGGCTACGGGCTGGGCGCGGGGGGCAGGCCGTTCGCGGCTATCGGAGACGGCATCGCGCGGAGCCTGGGGCTTGGGCTCTATGGAGCCTCAGCGATCGATGAGAACGCCTACATCGACGACGCCGACGGCACCGTGTCGTTCAAGCTCACCGGCGCACAGAGCGTCGGCGCACAGAGCGGGACCTCAGGCAGCGTCGTGGTGGAGGCCGATCCCGCCGCCGCGAGCCTCCAGGCGGGCGTCGCCAAGCCAGGCGGTGCGGCGGCCCTCGCGGAGCTTCAGGCGCTCCTCGGCGAGGCGCGTCTTGGCCCCTGGCGCTACTCTGCGGCGCAGGCCAGCAACGGCGGCACCTACGCCGCCAGCGACCGGGAGCGCGTGCTCCTGGGCGTCGGCGCCATCACCTTCACCGTCCACCTCCCGCTGAACGCCCCCATCGGCGCCCGGGTCGCGCTCAAGAGCCTGCTGGCGGGCGGCGGGGGCTCAGGGCTCGTGACGTTGACCTTCGCCAGCGCCACCTCCGACGTCATCGAGGACGCCAGCAGCCCAGGCAACACGGCGGCCTCCATCAGCTGGATTCACGGCTCCAGCGGCGGCGAGGCCATCGAGTACGAGCGCTTCCCCGACGGCGTGTGGCGGATCGTCGCGCGCATCGGGAGCTGAACCCCATGAACGCCCCCCACGAGCTGCGCCGCCCCTCCCGCGCCGCCTACCTCTCCCTCCTGCGCGCCCTCCTCGCCGCAGACCTGCCCCTCACCCCCGAGGCCCTCCACGCCGCCGCCCAGGGCGAGGTCTGGCGCACCGCCTACCTGGAGCGCCTCGGCCTCCTCCAGCGCCTCGCCAACGGCACCTGGACCCTCGCCGCGGGGCTCGGACGCACCCTCAACGACCGACGCGCCGCCCTCCAGGCGCTCCTCCAGGAGGTCGCGCCATGACCATCACCTACCACCAGCCACCCGGCGCGGAGGGGCGCCGGGTGGTCAGCGCGGCGGAGCTTGACCCAGCGAGCGCGGCGGAGAGCGTGGACTGCCGCGCATGGCGCACGGCGCACATCACGGTGGACAGCTGCGACGCCGTCACCGCTGGCACCCTCTCGGTCTACCTGGCCGCAGACGCGG
>CAUJGC010000559.1 GCA_963169075.1 Myxococcota bacterium | reverse complement strand
GGGTGATTGCTGGGGGGGTGGGGGGGGGAATTTTTGGGTTTGGGGTGGCGAGGGCGTGGGGATGGACGGGGGGGTGGGGGGGGGGGGGGGGGGGGGGCTGGAGGGGTGGCTCCGCGCGGCGGGCGCGCCGTCGGTGGCGGTGGCGGCGGACGGGGTGCGCGCGGCGGTGGGGTGGGGGTTGACCCCGGAGGACGCGGCGTCGTGGCCGGAGGCGTGGGGCGCGCTGGCGGCGCTGGACGAGCTGGCGCGGCGCGGGGAGGCGGTGAGCGGGGAGGAGGCGCGGTGGGTGGCGGCGGTGGGCGGGGCGAGCCCGTGGCTTGGGCGGGAGGTGGCGCGGCTGCCTGGGGCGCGGTGGGCGCTGCGGTGGGGCGGGGAGCGGCGGACTGCGTGGGGGGCGGAGCGGCTGAGGGCGGCTTGGGAGGCGCATCAGGGGCGGTGGGGGATGGGGCTGGGGTCGCTGCGGGCCTTCCGGCAGGGGGCGATGGCGCGGGCGTTCCTGCGCGAGGTGGAGGGGCTGGGCGAGGGCGGGGAGACGACGGCGGAGGTGAGCGCGCTGGCGGCGCTCTGCCTGGAGGAGGCGCTGGCGTGGGTGCGGGCGGGGTGGTCGTCGCGGTGGCCGGTGGACGAGGGGGGGGCGCCGATCGGGTTCGCGGTGATCGGGCTGGGGAAGCTGGGCGGGTGGGAGCTGAACTTCGGGAGCGACGTGGATCTGGTCTACGTCTATGGGAGCGATCAGGGGCGGTGTCCGGACGGTCGCTTGAGCGTCCACGAGGCGTTTGTGAAGATCGGGCAGGCGTTGACGCAGGCGATGGAGGAGGTGGCGCCGGAGGGGCGCCTCTGGCGGGTGGATCTGCGGCTGCGCCCGGAGGGGGCGCGGGGGCCGCTGGTCCAGGCGGCGGCGGCGCTGGAGCGCTACTACGAGGCGTGGGGGCGGACCTTCGACCGGGCGGTGTGGCTGAAGGCGCGGGCGGTGGCGGGGGATCGGGGGCTGGGGGAGGGGGTGATCCAGGCGCTCGCGCCCTTTGTCTACAAGCGTCACCTGGAGCTTGGGGCGCTGGATGATCTGCGGGAGATGAAGGATCGGATCGATCGGCACGCGCGCAACGTCGGAGCGCGGAGCGTGCGGCTGGGGATGTCGGCGTCGCGTCCGCCGCAGGTGCCTGCGGGGTGGCCTGCGGGGGGAGAGGCCTTGTTGGGGTGGGATATCAAGACAGGCGATGGAGGGATAAGAGAGGTTGAGTTCTCGGTTCAAGCGCTCCAGCTGGTCTACGGGGGGCGGCAGGCGTCGCTGCGGGAGCGCTCGACGCTGGGGGCGCTCTCGCGGGTGCTGGCGGCGGGGCTGATGCCCGCGGCGGACGTGGACGCGCTGGGCGCGGCGTATGCGCTCTACCGGCGGGTGGAGCACGCGGTGCAGCTGGAGGAGGATCGGCACACCCACGCGCTGCCTGCGTCGGCGGGGGCGTTCGAGGCGCTGGCGCGGCGCGTGGGTGAGGCGAGCGGCGCGGCGCTGGCGGCGGCGCTCCAGGAGCATCGGCGGGCGGTGGGGCAGATCTTCGGGCGGCTCTTCGCGGAGCGGCAGGACGCGGAGGCGTGGCGCCCTCCGGCGGCGGTGCAGCGGGTGATCGATCTGCTGGTGGTGCTGCGGGACGGTGACGCGGGGCAGCAGGAGGCGCTGCGCGCGGCGGGGTTCTCGCGGCCCCGGCAGTCGGCGGGGCAGCTCCTGGTGCTGACGGCGAAGCCGTGGTCGCCGTATGCGCCGAGCGCCGACGCCGCGCTGCGCCGGGTGGGGACGCGGCTGCTGGCGGAGGTGTGCCGGAGCGCCGATCCGGACATGGCGCTGGTCCACCTGACGACCTTCTTGCTGCGTGTGGGGCCTCGGCGGGCGTTCCTGGACGTGCTGGCGTCCTCGCCTGCGGCGATGAGCGTGCTGATCACGCTTTTTGGGTCGTCGCGCTACTTCGCGGAGGGGTTCGCGCGGCGTCCTGAGCTCTTCGACGCGCTCCTGGGCGATCCGGCGCAGGCGGGGCGCTGGGACCGGGCGCGGCTGGAGGCGGAGGTGGAGGCGGAGCTGGCGCCGCTGCGGGAGGTCGAGGCGCGGATGGGTCACCTGCGGGTGCTGCGCCACCGCCACGAGCTGCGGGTGGCCATCGGGGATCTGGGCGGGGCGCTGGAGGTGGAGGACATCGGGGTGGAGCTGGCGCTCCTGGCCGACGTGCTCCTGACGCGGGTCTACGCCGAGGCGCTGGGGGAGCTGGAGGCGCGCTACGGGGCGCTGGAAGGCGAGGGCGCGGGGTTCGCGGTGATCGGGCTGGGGAAGCTGGGGGGGCAGGAGCTGCTCTATGGATCGGATCTGGATCTTGTCTTTCTGTATACGCCGGGCGGGGTGACGCGGGGGGAGCGGGTCATCCAGGGGGCGGAGTTCTGCACGCGGCTGGCGCGGCGGATGATCGCGTTCCTCTCGACCTCGCTTGGGGCGGGGCCGCTCTATGCGGTGGACACGCGGCTGCGGCCCGATGGGCAGCAGGGGACGCTGGTGACGGCGTGGGACACCTTCGAGGCGTATCACCGCGGTCGGGCGCTGGAGGTGGAGCGGCTGGCGCTGGTCCGGGGCCGGGTGATCCTGGGGACGCCGGAGCTTGCAGCGCGCTTTGAGGGGCTGCGGGAGGCGCTCTGCTTCGGGCGCCCGGAGGCCTACGAGGGCGCGCTGGAGGGCGTGGCGGCGCTGCGGTCGCGGCTGGACGGGCTGGTGCAGCCGGGCGGCGTGGAGCTGAAGCTGGCGCGGGGGGGGCTCCTGGACGCGGAGGTGCTGACCCAGCTGGCGCAGGTGCGCTGGGGCGGGGAGGTGCCGGGGCTGCGCACGCCGTCCACGCTCCCGGCGCTGCGGGCGCTGGCGGAGTCGGGGCTGGTGGAGCGCGGGGCGGCGGAGGGGCTCTGGGAGGCCTACGCGCTGCTGCGGCGCGTGGAGAACCGGCTGCGGATGGTGGAGGGGCGCGGGTCGGCGGCGATGCCTGCGGAGGACGAGGCGGCGATGACGAGGCTGGCGCTGCGGGTGGGCTACCGGGGGGCGGAGGCCGGGGCGCGGCTGCGGGCGGACGTGGAGGAGGCGATGGCGCAGATCAGGGCGCTTGCGCCGGGGGGCTGGCCCTGCTAAACCCCAGCGCCGCGGCGGGCCCGTGGGTGGAGCGCGCCGGAGCACGGAGCAGGAGGAGCGCAGATGAGCGCAGAGCGGTGGACGCTGCCCCCGGAGTGGGCGCCTCAGGACGCGGTGATGCTGACCTGGCCCCACGCGGCGACGGACTGGGGCGAGGTGCTGGAGGAGGTGGAGCCGGTCTTCGTGGAGATCGCGCGGGCGGTGGCGGCCCGGGAGCGGCTCCTGGTCGTCACCCACGACGGCGCGGTGCGGGCGCGGGTGGAGGGCCTCCTGGGAGCGGCAGGGGTGGATCTGGCGCAGGTGCGCTGCGTGGAGGTGCCGTGTGATGACACCTGGGCGCGGGATCATGGGCCGCTGACGGTGGTGCGGGGCGCGGCGACCCAGCCCCTGGACTTTGTGTTCAACGCCTGGGGGGGCAAGTTCGACGCGTCGCAAGATGACGCGATCAATCAAGCTCTTGGTGCGGCGGGTGTGTTCCAGCGCGCGCCTGAGCCCGTGTCGCTGGTGTTGGAGGGGGGCAGCGTGGAGGTGGACGGGGCGGGGTCGCTCCTGACCACGACGCAGTGCCTCCTGAACCCGAACCGGAACCCGAGCCTGGGTCGCGGGGCGATCGAGGCGCTGCTCTGCGCGCGCTTCGGGGTGCGGCAGGTGCTCTGGGTGGAGCACGGGCACCTGGAGGGGGATGACACGGACGCGCACATCGACACGCTGGCGCGCTTCGCGCCGGGCGGCGGGATCGTGTATGTGGCGTGCGACGATCCGGAGGACAGCCACTACGACGAGCTGGCGGCGATGGCGGGTGAGCTGGCGGCGCTGCGGGACGCCTCGGGGGCGCCCTATCGGCTCCACGCGCTGCCGTGGCCGGGGGAGAAGCGAGGTGAGGACGGGCGTCGTCTGGCGGCGAGCTACGCGAACTATCTGATCATCAACGGCGCGGTGCTGGCGCCGACCTACCGGGACGCGCAGGACGCGGCGGCGCTGGCGGTGATCGCGGCGGCGTACCCGGGGCGCGAGGTGATCGGGATCGATTGCCTGCCCTTGATCCAGCAGGGGGGGAGCCTCCACTGCTTGACCATGCAGCTCCCGGCGGGGACGCTGCGCAGCGACGCGTGAAGCGGAGGAGGACGGGATGAGCGTTCGTGCGCGAGAGGTGGCGGTGGCGGCGCTCCAGCACCCCTGCGGGGAGGAGCTGGAGGCCAACCTGGCGACGACGTGCGGGATGATCCGGGAGGCGGCGGGGCGCGGGGCGCAGCTGATCGTGCTGCAGGAGCTGCACCGCTCGCGCTACTTCTGCCAGACGGAGGACACGGGCTGCTTCGACCTGGCGGAGCCGATCCCGGGGCCGACGACGGAGGTGTTGGGGGCGCTGGCAGCGGAGCTTGGGGTGGTGATCGTCGCGTCGCTCTTTGAGCGTCGGGCGGCGGGGGTGTACCACAACACGGCGGTGGTGCTGGACGCAGATGGGCGCATCGCGGGGCGCTACCGCAAGATGCACATCCCGGACGACCCGGGCTTCTATGAGAAGTTCTACTTTACGCCCGGGGATCTGGGCTTTACGCCGATCCAGACCCGCGTGGGGCGGCTGGGTGTGCTGGTGTGCTGGGACCAGTGGTTCCCGGAGGCGGCGCGGCTGATGGCGATGGCGGGGGCGGAGGTGCTGATCTACCCGACGGCGATCGGGTGGGACATGCGGGACGACGCGGCGGAGCGGGGCCGTCAGCGGGACGCCTGGGTGACGATCCAGCGGGCGCACGCGGTGGCGAACGGGGTGCCGGTGATCGTCTGCAACCGGGTGGGGCACGAGCCCGATCCGTCGGGGTGCTCGGAGGGCATCCGCTTCTGGGGCCGGTCGTTCGTGGCGGGGCCGCAGGGGGAGGAGCTGGCGGTGGCGGGGGAGGAGACGACGACGCTGGAGGTGACGCTGGATCTGGCGCGGGGGGAGTCGGTGCGCCGCATCTGGCCCTACCTCCGGGACCGGCGCATCGATCATTATCAGGATCTCCTCAAGATCCTGCGGGATTGATGGGGTCCAGGGGAGCTTCCCCTGGCCGCCGGAGGCAGCCCGAACCCAAGAAAAAAGACACAAATTATCTAGATAATTTGTGTCTTTTTTCTTGGGTTCGGGCTGCCGTGGATCAGGGCTTGGGTTCGTGGATGGAGTCGAAGTAGACGGCTTCGGTGATGCGGGTGGTGTTGTCGGAGAGCTCTTTGCGCTCGCGGAGGTGGAGGAAGCCGTCGTGTCGGAGGCAGATGACCTCCTCTTCGAGGGGCTCGGAGGTGGTGTGGGTGACGCACCAGCCGTGGTACGCGTGCTCGGCGTTGACGGCGCGGGTGACGCCGTTGACGGTCTCCAGCTCTTCGGTGGGCTCGGCGGCGATCCAGGGCTTGCCCTGGGCGAGCGAGGCGGCGGAGGCGTTGGGTGCGGGGGTCTCGTCGAGGCGCCAGAGCCCCGCCGGGGTGACGAGCCAGGCGCCGTTGACGATGCGGCCGTGGTCGTAGCCGACGCAGTTGATGACGTTGACGCGCCCGCCGTCGATCTCGAAGCTCTCCGCGATGGCGCAGAGGAGGTTCTCCTGGGGCTGGACGACGTCCTGTTCACCCTGCGCGCCGGTCGCGAAGGTGCGGGTGGCGACCTTGAGCTTGCTGACGTGGCCCGGCTCGTTCATGAAGGCGTAGAAGGCGCCGGGGCCCTTGGGGGGCTCGGGGGGGAAGAGGGTGCTGGCGTCGAAGGGCTGCTCCTCGGGGCCGGAGGCGCAGGCGCTGAGGAGGAGGAGCGAGGCGAGGGGGGCGAGACGCAGGAGGTTGCGCATAGGGGAGGCTCCAGCGAGGGGTGAAGGGGAGGGCGGGTCGGCGCGCCCTCAAGAGAGGACGCGCGCCGGGGCGCTGCGTTGCGCCCAGAGCGCGACAGGCCAGCGCGTGGGCGCTGGCCTGCCTGAGCGTGGGCGCGCCAGGCTCAGTTGGGCGTGGGCTCGGCGGCGACGGCGCCGCGGAGCTGGATGCGGACGGTGATCTCCCGCGCCCCCGAGGTGGAGGTGCAGAAGGTGCGGTTGCCGAACTCGTCCGCCTCGCGGAGGCAGTCGAGCTTGTTGTAGGCCTGGATCTCCAGGCCCTCGGCGGGCGCGTCCTCGGGGAGCGCTGTCGGGCCCGTGTAGAGCTGACGGAAGGCGCTCCAGGAGTCGACGCGGCTCAGCTTGGCCTCGCTGCCCTGGGCGGGGTGGTCGAGGCGGTAGACAGCGCCGGCGTAGAAGAGGAGCTCGCGCTCCTGGGAGGCCGAGAGGAGGGCCACGGGGGTGGTCCGGGGCTCATCGGACTCGATGGGTGCGGTGCGGGTGAGGCCCTTGCCCATGAAGGCCTGGAGGGACTTGAGGTCCTGGTCGGAGAGGGCGCCCGCGTAGATCATCTCGGGGACGGTGTAGTGGACGCTGACGAGTCGCTGGGCGAACTCACGCCAGGTGCCGCCGGCGGCCTGGTTGTCCAGGCTGCGGGTGGAGACGGTGACGAAGGGGAAGCGGCCGTAGCGTCCGACCTCGGCGCCGTTGGCCTTATCGCCGTGGCAGCTCTGGCACATGACGTTGTAGACGGCCTGTCCGAGCCGCTCGTCGCCCTCGCTGTTGAGGCGGACGGGGCCGTAGTCGGCGTGGCGCCGCTTCATGGCGTCCGCCTGGTCCGCGACGAGGGCCTCCATGGCGATCTCGATGGGGATCTCGGGGGGCTTGGGCGGCCGGGAGAGCTCGACGCAGATGCCCTGGATCTGCGCGGGGGTGGCGTCTTCGCGGCGCTCCTTCGGCATGAGGCCCTCGCGCAGGTAGTGCGTGATGGCCCAGCGCTCCTCCTCGGGGAGGTTGTCGAAGGCGGGCATGGAGGTGCCCTGGAGTCCCTTGGCGAGGGTGTTGAAGATGGCGAAGGCGGAGGCGCCGGTCTTGAACTGATCCTGGGCGAAGTTGCGGGGCTTGGGGTTGAGGGCGACGGCCGCGGGGCCGTTGCCGAGGCCCTGCTCGCCGTGGCAGGAGGCGCAGTTGGCGTTGTAGGAGGTCTTGCCCTTGTCGAGGAGGGCCTGGTCAAAGGCGAGCTTGCTCTGGAGGTCTTTCTTGACCTCGGGCTTGCAGATGACGGGCTCGGGGGGGACGATGTTGGCGCAGGCGGCGCTGAAGTCGTCGGGGGTGGAGGCGGCGAGCTTCTCGGCGGGGAGGAGGTCGGCGCGGATGAAGTGGGCGATGGCCCAGCGGGCGTCCGAGGGGAGGGCCGGGACCTCCACGCTGGTGTGACCGCTGGTGAGGGCGGTGTAGAGCGCGGGGGTCGCGGTGTTCTGGAGGCCGCTGAAGGGCGCGGGCCTGGAGTCGAGGCGCGCCGCCTGGGCGCCGTCGCCGTTGCCGGCGCCGCCGTGGCAGGAGGCGCAGCTGGTGGTGTAGGCCTGCCGTCCGGCCTCGACGAGGGCGGGGGAGGGCTGGAGGTAGCGGAGGACGTGCTGGCGCTGGGGCGGCGTGCAGAGGTCAGCGCCGCGATCCTGGGCGGTGACGACGGCCGAGGAAGCCGCCGCGAGCCCGGAGGTGATGGCGGTCAGCGCGAGGGCGCGCAGGAGCCAGCGACGTGTTGAGCGGTTTCGAGACATGGTGGTCACCCGTCCGGGAGCGTAGCTTTACTGGTGATGGTGGAGAGCTTCGTTGAGGCGAGGGTCTTTGAGGGGGACGAGGTTGTGCTTGGCGAGGGTTTTTCCGACGACCAGCATGAACCCGCCGAAGAAGCCGATGACGACGGCCAGCTCCATCCAGGGGAGGGTGGGGTGGAAGTGGTGCTCATGGGCAGCCGGGGCGGGGGCGACCCACCAGTAGATCTCGAAGACGCTCGCGGCCAGGATCCAGACGCAGATGGGGAGGAGGCCCTTGCCGCGCTTGACGGCGCGGGGCAGCATCAAGGCGAAGGGGATGACGAACTTGAAGAGGGGGAGGATGAGGGTGTAGGTGCCCCAGCCGTCGATATAGCGGGCGTGCCAGAAGATGAACTCCTCGGGGAGGTTGGAGTACCACATGAGGAGGAACTGGCAGAAGGCGATGTAGGCCCAGAAGGCGGTGGCGGCGAAGGTGAGCTTGCCGATGTCGTGGATGTGGTTCTCGTTGAGGAAGCCATCGAGCATGCGCTTCCGGTAGAGGAGGAGCGCGATGATGGTGATGAGGGCGAAGCCGGCCTGGACCATGGTGGACCAGATGTTGACGGCCCACATCGTGGAGAACCAGTGGGGGTGGAGGGACATGATGAAGTTGATGCCGATGAGCGAGACGCCCAGGGCGAAGACGATCATGAAGATGGAGGCGAGCCGGGCGTTGAGGAGGGTGAGGCTGCGCTCACCGGTCTTGTCCTGCTTGCGGGAGTTGTGGGCCATCCACCCGGCGAAGCCGCCGATGCCGCCGAAGGCGATGATGGTGGAGATGATCATCTGAGGCCAGTTGAGGAAGGGGGCCTTGGCGGCGAGGAGGGGGTCGCTGGCCATCAGCTCGAGGTCGGTCCACTCGTAGAGGGTGTGTGCGCCGCCGATGGCGAGGATGAGGCCGAGGGCGCCGGCGGGGAGGAGCCAGGCGCCGAAGGCTTCGGGGATGCGTCGGAGGGTGATGCCCCAGCCGGCGCGTGTGAGGTAGAGGGCGGCGACGAGGAAGGGCCCCGAGGCGCCGAGGAGCGCGGTGAAGGTGAAGCCGATGAGGTAGGACTTCCAGGCGCGGATGGGGTCAGCGGCCAGGCCGTATCCGAAGGCGAGGACGCCGAGCACGATCATGCCGATGGCGATGGAGCCGAACCCATCGGGTAGCCGGAGCTTCGCCGGCGGGTCGAGGTGAGCGGTGTGATGCCCGTGAGCCATGGTGTACTCCTTCGTCGCTCAGTTGGTGGTCTTGACGCGAGCCAGGTCTTTGGCTTCGGGATATTGTGCGCGCTGGAGCGCCCGGACGTAGTTGACGATCGCCCAGCGCTCCATCGGCCGGATCTGCCCGCGGTAGTGGGGCATGATGTTCTGGCCGTTGGTGATGATGTGGTAGATCTCGCCGTCCGAGGTCGAGCGGAGCTTGGCCGAGGCGAGGCTGGGGGGCTTGGGGTACCTGGGGACAACGTAGCCGTTGCCGAGCCCCTTCTCGCCGTGGCAGACCACGCAGTAGGTCATGTAGAGGTCGCGTCCTCGCTGGAGGGAGTCCGCGGTGATGGGCACGGGGTTGGCGAGGGTGGCGGCGACCCGGGGGTTTTCGAGGGCAGCTGCGGGGTAGAGGGCTTCGTCGGCGGCGACGGCCTCGGGGGCGAACTTCCGCATCATGCCCTTGTAGGGATCATTGGGGTCGGGTTCCAGGCCATTGGCGCCCTTCTGGGCGTGGAGCGAGCGCTGGTCCTGCATCTCGTCCATGGGGTTGAGCTCCCCCCACTTCTGGTCACCGGAGGCGGGGATGCCGAACTCGAGCTGCCGGACCTCATCGCAGCCGAGCGCGAAGAGGAGGAGGGCGAGGGAGGCGGCGAGGGCGAGGTGTTGTGCGAGGGTGCGAGGATTCATTCTTCCCCCCTGATCTCACGGACCTCAAGCGGATGCAGCGTCTCGAGGAAGGCGCGCGTCTTGACGAGGTCGAAGCGGTCGTCCTCGGCTGAGATCCAGATGGCGAAGCGGTCGCTGCTCAGGCGCGCGTCGAGGACCCGGGGCTTGAGCTTGGGGAGCCCGGCGGTGAGCAGCATGATGAGTGCGGTGCCGACGCCTGCGAAGAGGACGGTCAGCTCGAAGGAGATGGGCATGAAGCTGGGCCATGCGGCGAAGGGCTTACCGCTGATGATGATGGGCCAGTCGAAGGCCATGGTGCCGAACTGGAGGGTGAGGGCGGTGGTGAGCCCGGCTCCAGCGAGCATGAGGGTGACCCAGGGCATCCAGGAGCGGCCGATGCCCATGGCGTCGTCCATCCCGTGTACGGGGAAGGGGGTGAGGACATCCCACTCCTGGAAGCTCTGGTCGCGGACCTTCTCGGCGGCGTGGAGGATGTCGTCGGGGTGGTTGAAGAGGGCCATGTAGCCGGTGACCGCCCCTTCGCCCTGGGAGGAGAAGGTGGTGGTGTGTTCGGCTCCGTGGTGGAGGCTGTCGCGCTGGTGTGCGCTCGTCGCGTGGTCAGACATGGTGAGGTGCCTCCTGGTCCCTTACTTGATGCGGCCGGTAGCGACGTCGGCGTCCATCGCGGCTTTGACCTCAAAGCCGGCCACCGTGGGGAGGGCGCGGCTGTAGAGGAGGAAGAGGGTGAAGAACCAGCCGAAGGAGCCGATGGTGATGCCCCAGTCGACCCAGGTCATGTTGTACATGCCCCAGCTGCTGGGGAGGAAGTCGCGGTGGAGGGAGCTGACGATGATGACGTAGCGCTCGAACCACATGCCGATGTTCACGAAGATGCTGACGACGAACATGGCGTAGATGTTCCGGCGGACCTTCTTGAACCAGAAGACCTGGGGGATGAAGGCGTTGCAGCCGAACATGATGAAGTAGGACCACCAGTAGGGTCCGAGGGAGCGGTTGGTGAAGATGAAGCCCTCGTAGGAGGAGCCGGAGTACCAGGCCATGAAGAACTCGGTGGAGTAGGCGAAGCCGACCAGCATGCCGGTGAGCATGATGATCTTGCACATCGACTCCATCACGTTGATCGTGATGATGTTCTGCAGGTTGAAGGCCCAGCGCATGAGGCTCATGAGGGTGACGACCATCCCGAAGCCGGAGAAGATGGCGCCGATGACGAAGTAGGGGGGGAAGAT
>CAUJGC010000558.1 GCA_963169075.1 Myxococcota bacterium | reverse complement strand
GGGAGGCGGCGCCGCGGCATGACGGGGGGCGTTGGTGGCTGCTGGGGCGTGCGGTGGGGCTGGGGGCGCTGGGGTGGGCCGGGGTGGTTGCGGCGGGGTGGACAGCGGGGGCGACGTCGGCAGGTGAGCTCTGGGCGGTGGCGCTTGGGGTGGGGTCGAGCCTGGGGGCCTGGGGGCTGGGGGGCGGGGCGCCGCAGCGTCCGCGGCTGACGGCTGCGGGGTATCAGGAGAGCGGCGTGATGCTGGTGGTGGGGCTGGCGGGGGTGGTGATGGTGGGGAGCGCGCTGGCGTCGCAGCGCTGGGCGCTTGGGGTGGGGGTGGTGGGGCCGGGGCTGCTGGGGTTGGGGTTGGGGGCGCTCTCTCGGGTGTGGTCGGGGGGCGGGCCGTCGTCGGCGGGCCGGGGGTGGGTGCTCCAGGTCTCGGCGTCGGCGCACATGATGGAGGTGGGGGGGCGCTGGTCGGTGGTGGTAGGTAGCGCTATACATGCTCTTGAGCTGGGAGATGTGCTGACGCTGCGTCCAGAGCGGGGAGCCTGGCGGCTCCGCCTGGAGCGCGGCGCGGCGGTGCTGGTTGATGAGGAGGCGCCGTGGATCGCGTCGGCGTCGGCGGTGGAGGCGGCGTCGGCGGCGCTCCTGCGGGTGCACCGGGAGGCGCGGTGCGCGGTGCAGGGGCCGTGGGGGCGGCTGGCGGCCGGGGAGCCGCCGCCGCTGGAGGGTGCGCTGCGGCTGCTGGACGACACGACGCCGCTGCTGGAGGCGCCGGCGTGCCTGGTGCGGGACAGCGCGCGGGGTGAGGCGGTGGTGTGGGCGCTGGAGCGTCCCCGCGCTGAGGTGGTGGGGGAGGCGGTGGGGCGCGAGCGGATGGCGGCGGCGCTGCAGGCAGGGGTGTGGACCGCGCCGCTGGGGTGGTGGGTGCGGCGGCGGCTGCGCCGTCCGCGTCAGGTGGAGGTGCGGCTGGAGGGGGAGGGGCTGTGGGTGGGCGGGCGCCGCTTCGCGGCGTCGGCGCTGGTGGCGATCTCGGCGCTGCCGGTGTCGCAGGCGCCGCCGGTGGTGATGGATCGGGAGGCGGCGGTGGCGCTGCCAGGGCTGGAGGGCTATGAGGAGCGGACGCGCTTTGGGCGCCACCTCCTGACGCGGCTCCGGGAGCGCCTGGGGCGGGCGGAGGAGGTGGCGCCGGCGCTGACGCCGCAGCGTCCGGCGTCCGGCGTGCGTGCGCGGTGGGGGTGGCTTGGGAGGCTGCCGGGCGGGGCGCTGCTGCTGGCGGGGTCGGGCGGGCTGGCGTGGCACTGGGGTGGGTGGTGGGCGCTCCAGGAGCGGCTTGGGGCGCTGCCGTCGCCGCTGCGGGCGCTTGGGGTGGCCTCGACGTGGAGCCTGAAGGCGCAGGGGTATCCCGTGATGGCGCTGGCGGCGGTGTGCGCGGGGGGCGGGCTCTGGGCGCTGGCGACGACGCCGACGCTGCGGGAGGCGTCGCGCCGCGCGGCGCTGGCCTTCCCGGCGGCGCTGGCGCTGCTCTGGGGGGCGGCGCTGCCGGGGTGGGGGCTCTGGCAGCTTGGGGTGTGGGAGCGGCTGGACGGTCGCCTGGTGGGGCCTTGTCGGCTCGGGGTGGTGGAGGGCGAGGGGGCCGATCTGCGCGGGCTCCACGGGGTGCGGCTCCACGTCGCGCGGGGCTCCAGCCTGCGGGTGGCGCGCCTGGACGGCGCGACGCTGGAGGGGGCGAGCCTGGACGGGGTGGACCTGAGCGGGGCGTCGCTGCGCGGGGCGTCGCTGCCCTTCGCCTCGTTGACCGACGCCGCGGTGGTGGGGGCGGACCTGCGTGAGGCGTCGCTCTATGGGGCGAATGTCAATATGTCAAGGTTTGATTTCTCTTTTATGGCAGGCGTCAGGCTGGAGGGCGCGTCGCTCCAGGGGGCGAGCTTCCGTCGGGCGAACCTGCGGGGGGCGGAGCTGAGCCGTGTGTGGGGCGCAGGCCCTGGAGCGGCGGTGAGCTTCCAGGGGGCGGAGCTGCGGGAGGCGCGGCTCCTCCAGGCGGAGCTGGAGGGCGCTGATCTCTCCGGGGCGGATCTGCGGGGTGCCAACCTGAGCGGCGCCAACCTGCGAGGCGTCCAGGCGGCGGGGGCGCGCTGGGAGGGGGCGATCTGCCCGGACGGGCGGGTGAGCGCGGGTGAGTCGTGTCTGGAGGAGGCGCCGTCGCCTTAGGGGTGTGGTCTTTATCTGTTCATCTCGTCTCTTTAGATTGTGGTCTATGGATTGCGCCGAGCGGCGCCGTGGAGCGCGTCGTGGCGGGTGTGCGGGCTCCTGGCATGGTGGGTGCGATGGGGTGGGGTCGTGGTCAGGAGCGGCGGCGCTGCTCCGGACCTGCGGGGACGTAGCCAAACGGTAAAGGCACAGGTTCTGTAATACCTGCATTACGCAAAAGCCGGCCGTGCTCCTCGGCGCTTGTGCGCCCGCTTGTGTGGCCTACACGCAACTTCCGGGTTCGAATCCCGGCGTCCCCATTGAGAAGAAGACCCCTCTCCGCCTCGGCGCTGCGTGGTGCGGCGCCTGCACAGGAGAGGTGTGCGCGGTGCGAGGAGGTGAGCGATGGTGGCTGTGGATCGTCAGCGGATCGAGGCGTTGGGCCCGGCGGAGCGGATCATCCAGACGTTGATCCAGCACGCGGATCACATGGTGCACAACCGTCCGGGCGTGTTGACGCCGGACGCCACGTCGGTGACGGGGCAGCGTTGGACGCCGGTGACCCATGTGGTGGAGGGTGAGCGGACGGTGGTCTACGCCTTGAAGAAGGTGGGCAAGAAGGTCGAGCGGCAGAGCCTGGGCCACATGGACGGCGAGGGCGTGGTCCGGGACGCGCTGGAGCGCGAGGTGGGCCGCTACCTGGCGCCGGGCCTGGTGCCTTCGACGGCGGGCTGGCTCTACGGCCAGATCGCGGCGGTGTGGAAGATGGACAACGAGTTCGCGGCGCGCTGGGCGTCGTGGGCGTTCGCGCAGGATCACCGGGATCTGAAGGTGGCGTTGGCGGCCTTCATGCTGGTGCAGAGCCGGTGCGGTGAGGCGGTGCGCGAGGGCGGCGAGGTGCTCTTCCACGACGAGGACTACCGGGAGATGGGCGAGGCGATGTGCTTGCTGCGCCGGAAGGACGGCAAGGATCTGAACCCGAAGCTCCTGCTCCGTGTGGGCGAGGTCCTGGAGCTGCCGGAGGTGGCCGCGATCAACCGGGAGCTGGGCTTTGGTCGCTCGTTGAAGTCGCCGGCGCTGGGTCGGTGGCCGAAGACGGTGGAGCGGTGGCTGCGCCACCGCGAGCAGAACCCGAAGCTCCTGGACGGCCTGGTGCGTGCTGGCTTCCGTCGGACGGTGATGCGTCTGGCGCAGAAGGTGGGCTTCAAGCCGGAGGGTGATCGCTTCTTCCAGGCCCTGCGCTGGAAGCAGAAGCAGGCGGAGGACGGTCGTCGTACGCTGGCGATCGGCCAGGAGGTGCGTGCCGCGGAGAGCTGGGAGGGTCTGGACGAGCGCGCGATCTGTGAGCGGATCCAGGCGACCCGTCCGAACTTCAAGCGGATGGTGGGCTTGCTGCCGCAGGCGGTGGGCTTGACGCGGGCGATCATGGCGGCGTCGATCGAGGCGGGGAGCGTCTCGACGAGCGACTTGATCATCTTGACGCCGACGCTTGAGGAGCTGGGCTTGCTGGACGTGCCGGCGATCCAGGCGCGGTGGCAGGCGGCGATGGAGGGTGCGGAGAACCAGCGGGCGGCCAACATCGCCCAGCGGGTGAAGCGCCAGGATGTGGCGGAGAAGCTTCAGGAGGCTGCCGACAAGGCCGTCCAGCGGGCGGTGGCGGAGGTGGTGCGCGGTCTGCGGCTCTACGTCATGGTGGACAAGTCGGGGTCGATGGAGGGCGCGATCGAGCGGGCGAAGGCCTGCCTCCAGCGCTTCGTCCAGGGCTTCCCGCTGGAGAAGACGCACGTGTCGGTGTTCAACACCGTCGGGCGTGAGATCCAGATCAAGCACGCCTCGGCGGCGGGCGTGGAGCAGGCCTTCAAGGGCCACATCGCCTCGGGCGGCACGAGCTACGGCGCGGGCGTCCAGGTGCTCCAGGGTTACAAGCCGGCGGCGGATGAGGACGCGCTCTTCCTCTTCGTGGGTGATCAGCAGGCGTCCAACTTCGCGGCGGAGGTGCGTGCTTCGGGGCTCAACCCGGTGGCCTTCGGCATGTTGCATGTCGAGGCGCAGGGTTGGGGCGGCGGTCGGTGCGTCGAGCAGACGGCCGCCGAGCTGGGGATCCCGTGCTTCGCCATCGAGGAGGCGCTCTTCGATGACCCCTACGCGGTGACCCGCACGCTGCGGAACCTCGTCGCGGCGACGCCGGTGCGCGCTTCGGCGGCGCCTCGTGTGACGCTGGTGGAGACGATCCTGGGGACGGAGCTGCTCCGTCGCCCGGTGTGGGCCTGAGCGCGGGCTGAGGTAGGGTGAGGTGTGACCTCACCCTACCTCCTGATCTTGAAGGAGGAGGTGTGTCATGGGGATCTGGGAGACGCTGCTGTCACCTCCGGAGGAGGTGTCGCTGCCCTGGCTGGGCGGGCGGACGCTGGGGGATGGTCAGCGGACCTGGCGGATCGTGGGGGCGTTGCCCGCGGAGCACGGTTGGCACACCTTCAGCGTCGACGGATCGCGGCGGGCGACCTGGCGCGGGGCGGCCTCGCCGGACTTCGCGGCGCTGGAGGGGCGGCCGGTGGTGCGGGGCTGGATGGTGGGGAACTGGCTGATCCCGGAGGACGCGCGCGGCGAGTCGGCGCCGGGGCGCTTCCTCCAGCAGGGGCTTCGGGTGCGGCTGGTGGAGGCGGGGCTGGAGCGCTTCGCCCGGGTGCGGGCGACGCGGTGGAGCGAGGGGTGCTGGCTCTTCGCGGGGCCGGACTTCCCGTTGGGTCCCGAGGACGCGGTGGCGGCGGCCTTTCAGGACCGCGCGCCGGGGTTGGAGGGGATCGCCGGGGTGCCGCCGGCGCTGGAGCTGGTCTTCCGCTGGCTGACCTTGCAGCGGGACGAGGCTGCGGCGGAGCGGCAGCGCGCCAGGGAGGCGCGCCAGGCGGCTGAGGCCGCGCAGGCGCGTGCGTTGGAGGAGGCGCGGCGGCTTGAGCTGGAGGAGGCGGCGCTGGAGCGCTGGCTCGCAGCGCAGGAGACGCTGGAGGCTGAGGCGGCGGCGCGTCGCGCGGCGCGTGCGGAGGCGGAGGCGCAGCGGCTGGAGGTGGCGCGCGGTGCGATCGCAGACGGCGCGCTGCGGCGGCGGCTGGCGCGTCGGGACTTCCAGGCGGCCGCGGAGGCGGCGCTGGCGGTGTCGGGCGCCGAGCTGCTGGACTCTCGCCAGGGCGTGACCCGCGGTGAGCGGGTGGTGCTCTTCCGCCTGGAGGGCTCGCGCTATGAGTGCGTGGTGGACGCGGAGACGCTGCGGGTGATCGACGCGGGCATCTGCCTGATCGATCACGGGACGGGCGAGCGCGGCGACACGTACTTCACGCTGGAGTCGCTGCCTGCGGTGATCCTCCACGCGGAGGCGGAGGGCCGGCTGGTGGTCTTCCGCCACGCGGCGGGGCCGCCGGAGGCCGCGGCGCCTGCGGGGCGTCGCGAGCGTCGTCGTCGAGGCCGTTGAGCGAGCGGAGGTGCGAGGGATGTTGGAGACGGCGGTGTTGATTGATCTGGGCGGCGCGCCGCTCTACTGGCACGCGCCGGCTGGGCGCTCTTCGGCGGCGATCCCGGACTCGCGGGCGCTGTGGGAGGCGCTGTGGCTGCACCGCTTCGAGCTGCTCGGGGTGGCGCACACCCACCCGGGCTCGGGGGTGCCGTCGCCCTCCTGCGAGGATCTGACGACCTTCGCGGCGGTGGAGGCGGGGCTTGGGGTGAGGCTGGTGTGGTGGATCGCGACGATGCAGGAGGTGGTGGCGCTGCGGCATATCGGGCCGGGGCGTTACGACTACGGGGTGGACGCGCAGCGCTTCGGCGCGGAGCGTTCGGGGTGGTTGGGGGAGCTGCGGCGCCTGTCTCAAGGCGGCGCGGTGTCTCGCGTGTGATGTGTCTTGATGTGATGTTGATATATTTTGATATATCTTGACGTAGGCTTTGAGCAAGGAGGGCCGTGTGATGGTGCGCAATCGTGATCATGCGCTGCGCCCGGGTGAGGCGCTGGTGAACGTGACGTGGCAGGGGCAGAACGGCGATCTCCGGGATCCGGTGCCGTTCGACGCGCGGGAGGGGGATCTGAAGGGCTGGGTGAGCGAGGCGCTGCGCGCCGGGGAGATCCCGGGCGTGCACGCGCGGGGTCATGTGGACCTGCGGGACTTCGTGGTGGACCGCTTCCCGCCTACGGCGCAGACGCCCTGGCCGCGGATCTTCGTGCGCCCCAAGACGCCGTTTGGTTGAGGGAGGAGTCTGATGAGCAAGCACATCATCCTGGTGGGCGTGGGGGCGCTGGGCTCCCACGTGGCGCTGCTGGGTCGCAACCTGGACGCGCGGTGGACGTTGATCGACTTCGACCGGGTGGAGCAGAAGAACACGCTCTCGCAGCAGCACACGCGGCTGGGGCTGGGGCGGAACAAGGCGCAGGCGATGGCGCAGAGCCTCCAGGGGCTCTTCAACCACCGGGTGGAGGCGATCCCGCACAAGGTGACGTCGGACAACGCGGAGGTGTTGCTGGGCGGCGCGGACCTGCTCCTGGACTGCCTGGACAACGGGGCGGGGCGTCGGCTGGTGCAGGGCGTGGCGCGGTCGCGGGGGATCCCGTGCCTGCACGGCGCGCTGGCCGCGGACGGGAGCTTTGGCCGGGTGGTGTGGGACGGCGACTTCGCGGTGGATGACGAGGACGTGGCAGGTCAGCCGACGTGTGAGGGCGGCGAGCACCTGCCCTTCATCGCGTGGGTGGCGGCCTGCATGACGCAGCGCGTCAAGGACTTCCTCGCCTCCGGCGAGCAGCGCTCCCTCAACCTCCTCCCCAACGCGGTGATCCCCCTCAGCTGAGGGGGTGGATGGGGGTGGGGGGGGGGGGGGCGCGCCGCCCCGCCGCCCGACGGCGCCC
>CAUJGC010000557.1 GCA_963169075.1 Myxococcota bacterium | reverse complement strand
GCAACCCCAACCCAAATAAAAAAGATCCATATTACCTTGATAATTTGCATCTTTTTTTTTGGGTTTCGGCTTGCCTCCGGCGGCTGGGGGCAGCGCCCCCAGACCCCCTCTACTCCGGCTCTCTGACGAAGAGCAGGCCGGGCAGGCGGAGGCTCTGCTCCCCGCCCCCGCAGCCTGACGCGGCGTTGTTCCCCGAGACCACGCCCGCATCGCCGCACGTCGGCTGCCCGGTGTGGCCGATGCCGATGAACGAGTCGTTGGAGCCGCAGTCCATCTCGTTGTTGCCCAGGATGCCGAAGCGCACCCCCGTCCCGTTCAGCGCCCCACCCACCGCCGCGCCTGCGTTCAAGCCCTGGCGGTTGCAGTTGGGCTGGAGCCCGCCGCGGAGATCCGCGACGATCGCCAGCCACTCCGCGCGGTCGTTGAAGGTCGGGATGTACTCCCCCGCCGCCATGATGGACAGCAGCGAGGCCGGCGTCTGGTCGGGGTTCGCCGGGTCCGTGATCTCCGACACCAGCGTGTAGGCGCCCATGACCAGCATGACGTGGCCGACGGGCACCTGCGCGTAGCTCGGCAGCCGGGCGTCCTGCGGCGCCAGATCCGCGCTCTCCGGGTTGAGGGCGTCGGCGCCGGTCCAGGCAGGGTGCCCGTAGTGCAGCGCGCTCTCCCCCGCCGTCTTGAGCACCAGCGTCCACTCGTACTCGCACCAGGTCGCGTAGGGCGCCATCGGCCCCTCCGGCCCGTCGCTGTCCAGCGTGTAGATCCCCCGCAGCCCCTCCGCCTCCGCGCCGCTCACGTTGATGCGTAGCTCCCGCCGGATGGCGTCCAGGCAGGAGCGCGGCACCGGGCCGGCGTCGTTGGTCGAGCACACCACCGAGCCACCGATCTCAACGCTGTCGCCCTGGTCGTCCCAGACGCCGTTGCCGCACTCCGCAAAGCCCTGACGGACCAGGGCCGCGTCCCGGTTGCTGTTGCCGTTGGGCTCGAAGAAGCCCTCCAGGCAGGCGGCGTTGTTCGTGTCCGAGAGCCAGAAGTCGCAGGGCTGCCCCTGGCAGCGGCCGCTGAAGTTGTTGAGCCCCCGCGCCCCGTCGGTGTCGGGGTAGATGCCCAGGATGTTGAGCGGCCCCCCGTTGTAGCTCACCAGCGAGGTCATGTGGTTGGGGCTGCGCGGCACCACCAGCTCCAGGCCCCGCGCGGCGCAGGCGCCGACGTAGGTCCCCTGCACGCCGCCCCCCGCGACCAGCGCCTCGTCTTCGACGCGCAGCATGGTGTAGCCGACGCCGCCGTCGGTGGTCATGTCGCAGGTCACCTCGGTCGCCGGCGCGGGACCGGCGCCGTCGGCGTCGATGACGTAGAGGCCGTCCTGCGCGTCGGGCGTCGCGCGCTTGATCGCCGCGCACGACGCGGCGAAGGTGCAGCCCTCCTCCGCCGCCGTCCCGCCCGGCGGGCAGGCGCAGGTGTAGCTCCCAGGCGTGTTCTCGCAGCGCTCGGTGGCGTGGCAGGGCGCCTCCAGGCACTCGTCGATGTCGAGGCAGGCGCCGTCCTGCTTGGTGTAGCCGGGGTCGCAGACGCAGGCCCCCTCGGCGTTGCAGGTGCCGTTCTCGCACGCGGCGTCGTCCGCGCACTCCGGCGGCGGCGGGCAGGCGGCGCAGGCGCCGCCGCAGTCCACGCCCAGCTCGTCGCCGTTCTGGAGGCCGTCGTCGCAGGTCGGCTCCGCGGCGTCCGGCTCGCTCGTGTCGTTGTCCTCGCCTGCGTCGTTATCTGCGCCCGTGTCGTCCTGCGTCCCCGCGTCCTCCTCGCCGCAGCCGCCCGCGCGCGGAATCTCCACGCCGTCAACCTGGCACTCGGGATCGTCCTGGTCGATCAAGCCGTTGCAGTTGTCGTCGAGGTCGTTATCGCAGGTGTTCGTCTCGGTGTCCTCGGGAGGAGGCGGGGGCGTCTGGGTCGGCGTGCAGGCCGCCAGCGCCGCCGCCGCCGCGAGGAGCAGGAGCGTCGCGAGGATCACCCGGCCCGCCGGGTGCTTCGGTGAAGACAGAGAGGTGCGAGCTTGCGAACAGGACATAGGGACTCCTGACACCAGGGGTTGAGCGTAGATCGTTTCCGAGAGGGGCGCCCTCAACACGGACCAATCTAGCTCGCGCTGCGCGGCGCGCAAGGCGCAGGGCAGGATCCAAACATTTGTTTGGAGGCGCCCGGCCCGAGCCTTTGCGCCGCGCGCCGGTCCTGGGGTATGAGATCGGCGGAGTCGCTGCGTGTTCTCAATCCAGCCGTCGTCTGCAAGGGAGGCTCCGCTACCCCTCCCTGCTTCCAGGAGCCCCGCGTGCCAAGCCGCCTCAACAACCTCCTGCCTCCGCTGATGCACCCCGTGGCGGAGGTGGGCGCCGAGGGGGAGGAGGCCTTCCGCGACTACGCCGCGGCGCTGACGCGGCAGATGGGGCTCCTCACGTCGGCGCTGATCACGCTCTGCATCCTGGTGTGGTGGCCCCTGGACTGGGCGCTGATGCCCGACGCCCAGCACATCGACGCGTTCTTTCAGCTCCGGGCGAGCGCGGCCACGCTCATGGCGGTGGCGTTCGTCGCCCTCTGGACCACCCGCCTGCGTTATGCGCCGACGTTGATCATGGCGACAGGGTTCTATGCTGGATTTCTCGGCTGTATCGGGCTGGCGCTGGGGCGGCTCGGGGTCATGGGGTGGCTGGGCGACGCCTACCTGGGGATCGTGCCCATGGCGTTGATCCCGATGCGGCTGCGGTGGCGGATCGCCGCCACGTCGCTGGTCGGGCTGACCCTGGTCGGCGGCTTCTTCGGGCCCTTCCCGGCGCACCTGGGCAAGCTCGACGCGCTCGGACAGCTCAGCTTCATGGTATTCGCCGTGCTCTTCACGATCGCCGTGGGCGAGAACTCCTCTTCGCCCTCATCATCCAGGGCGCGCAGGTCGCGGACATCGCCGCCGAGCTGGACGTCCACTCCTGCACCGTCAGCAACCACCTCGCCAAGGTCCGCGCCAAGCTCGGCGCGCGCACCGTGGCCGACATCGTCCGCTACGCCTACGCCGAGGGCCTGATCGACGCGCCCCTCACCCCGGGGGACGACCCGCCGGGCTGAGGCGGGCTCAACCGGCCTGGCGCACCAGGATGTATTTTTTGTGGACGTGGGCCGCGTAGT
Organism: Myxococcota bacterium; assembly: GCA_963169075.1. Lineage (GTDB taxonomy): Bacteria > Myxococcota_A > Bradymonadia > Bradymonadales > CAUJGC01. Next base: position 346 of record CAUJGC010000557.1, on the reverse strand, counting down.
GGAGCAGCTCCGGCACGGTCTTCTCGGTGTAGGGCGTGTGGCGTGCGTCCAGGACGTCGCCCCACTGCACGTCCTCCGGGAAGCGCACGTCGTGCTGATCGCCGGAGGTCGGGGTGCGGTTGCCGGTCTTGACCTCGATGAGGGAGAGGGTGCCTGCGTCAGCCATGGGGGCTCCTTGCGTGAGGGGTGTGGGGCGCGCGGCGCGCCGTCACCCCGAGATAGCGCACCCCCTGGGCGCGCGCAAGGCTCTGGGGGGTCCGGGGGGGGGGGGGGGCCCCCCCCCCCGCGGGGGGGCCCCCCCAAAAAAAAAAAAAAAAAAAAAATATATTTGATATTTTTTTTTTTT
>CAUJGC010000556.1 GCA_963169075.1 Myxococcota bacterium | reverse complement strand
TCTTTGGGGTAGCGCCCGCCGAAGAGGTTGACGTGGACGAGGAGGGGGTAGGCCTGGTAGAGGCGCTGCCGTGTCTCGGCGCCGGGTTCGAGGGGCCAGGCGGCGCGGTAGGCGTCGAAGAAGGCGGGGGGGAAGCCGCCGAAGAGGGCGGCCATGGCGAGATCGACCTCCCGGTCGCCGCGGTAGACGGCGGGATCGATGAGGGCGGGGCGGGAGGTGTGATCGAGGAGGACGTTCCCGCTCCAGAGGTCACCGTGGAGGAGGGCGGGGTGGGGGGTGTCGGGGAGGAGGTCGGCGGCGCGTCGGCGCAGATCCTGGAGGGCCTGGAGGAGGGGAGGGCGGAGGGTGCGTCGCTGGGCGGCCAGCTCAAGCTGGGGCTGGATGCGGTGCTCCCACCAGAGGTCAGGCCAGCGTGAGGTGGGGGTGTTGCGCTGGGGGAGGGTGCCGATGAAGTTGTCGCGCTCCAGGCCGTAGGTGGCGGGCTGGTCGGCGCGGTGGAGGTTGGCGAGGGCCTCTCCGAGCTGCGCGCCCCACCGGGCGGGGGGGAGGGGCGCGGCAGGCGGGGGGAGGTAGTCGAGGAGGAGGAAGGCAGGGCAGGCGCCGTCCGGCTCGGCCCACTCCAGGGGGCGCGGGGCGTGGGCGCCTGCGGCGCGGAGGCGCAGGAGGCCGTCGGCCTCGGCCTCGAAGAGGCCGCGGGGCGCCTGGAGGTGCCACTTGAGGACGAGGCGCTGGTGGGGTGTCTCGACGAGGGCGACCTGGCAGCAGCTCCCGCCGCCGAGGGGGCGCGTGCGCTCCAGGCTGCCCCCGAGGCCCTCGACGAGGCGGGCTCGGAGGGCCGGTGGGAGGCTCACGGCCGCCACCCCTTGGCGAGGTGCTCGGTCCAGGCGGCGAGGGCGGCGTCGAGGACGGGTCGCTTGACCTCCCAGAGCAGCTCGCGGGCCTCCTCCAGGGGGACCCAGCGGACGGCGCGGAACTCGGGGTGTTCGGAGGCGTCGAGCTGGAAGTCGCTGGTCGTGCCGAGGAAGTCCAGGAGGAAGAGGCTCTGCTCCTGCCCGACGTACTTGCGCGAGATGCGGCTGCGGAGGTTCTCGGGGAAGCGGTAGCGCACGGGCTGGGCCTGGGCGACGAGGCGGCAGAGGACGCGGGGGGAGGGCATCCCCAGCTCTTCGCTCAGCTCGCGCCAGAGGGCCTCTTCCAGCGTCTCGCCGCGATCGACGCCTCCTTGTGGGAACTGCCAGTTGTCGGGCTGGTTGAGGCGCTCGGCCATGAGGATGTGGTTGTCGTGGTTGCGCAGCAGGGCGCCGACGTTGGGACGAAATCGCTCGGGGGATCGGTTCTGCATGGGGCTCGTCGCGGGTAGTTTTGCTTCGTGGCGCGGTCCTCTGCTACAAGCTCATGGGCGCCGCTGCATCCTCCGCCCCCAAGGTGCCCCACGAGCCCCGAGAGTGCAATGGGTATGGATCTCTACGCTGCATCTTCCTCTCCTGGCGCCCAGGCGCGCTGCTCTCAGCACCCGGATCGTCCTGCGGAGACGATCTGCGCGCGGTGCGGTGACTTCGCCTGTCGGTCCTGCACCCACATGACGCCTGCGGGGGAGCTTTACTGCGCGCGCTGCGCGTCGCTGACCCCCTCCTACGACGATCCGATCCCCTGGGAGCAGCGCGGCGAGATCGGCTGGGGGATGGGGCTCTGGGGGACGCTCCGCGGCGTCTTCTTCTCGCCGGTGGAGACGCTGCGGCGGATCGATCCGCAGGGGCCCTGGCTCGATCCGATCCTCTTCCTCTTGATCACCTCCACGGTCGTGGGGCTGGGGGTTGGCGTCCAGATGATCGGGCAGACCTTCTCGATGGGGGAGGCGTTCGGCGGTGCCCCCACGCCCTTCGGCGCAGGTGAGACGCTGGGCTTCACCGTGGGGATGGGCGTGGGGGCGTTCTTCCTGGTGCCGCTTGGATCGCTCCTGGGCTCCTTTGTGACGGCGGGGCTCCTGCACCTCTGCGCGATGATCGTGGGCGGCGCGGAGGGGGGCTACCGGGGCACCTGGCGCGTGATCGCCTACATCAACGGCATCCAGGTGGTGACGGGGCTCCTGATGGTCCTGGCCGGGCTGGGCGGCTTTGTCCACGCCTACGTCTACTGGGGCTTCTACATCCTCTCGCAGCTCTTCAGCATGGGGATGGGGCTCTATGTGCTCGTCCTCTGGGTGCTGGGGCTCCGCGAGGTGCACCGCACCACGACGGGGCGCGCGCTGGGCGCGGTGGGGATCTTCTTCGGGGCGGGCTTCCTGCTCTGCTGCGGGGCCTATGCGCTGATCGTGGGCGCGGCGCTCTTCGCGTTCCAGGGGATGGCGGGGCAATGATCCAGGTCGCGTTGAAGAAGCGCCCCCTGGGCCTGGCGCCGCTGGGGTTGATCCTGGCGCTCCCGCTCTTTTTGCTGCCGCTGGGCGTCTGGCTCGTGGACTCCTCGACGCTGACGCTGGCGCAGTGCGGCTTCAAGATGGCCTTTGGCATCCCCTGCATGGGGTGCGGCGGCACGCGGGCGACCCTCAACCTGCTCCACGGGGACTGGTGGGAGGCGTTGACCTTTCAGCCGTTGATCACGCTGGTCTATGTGGGCTTCGCGATCTGGGGGGTGATCTCGTTTGTGACCTGGGTGCGCGGCCAGGAGCTGGAGATCGAGCTCTCGCGGGGGCTGACCTGGACGCTGCGCGCGCTCTTGATCATCCTGCCCTTCGCCAACTGGGCCTACCTGATCCTGCGGGACATCTGAGGTGGCGGTGGATCTCTGCGCGCTGGGGGTGGGTGCGGGGCTCTGCGTCGCGGGCGGGGCGCTCTATCTCGTCCTGGACCCCGCCCGACCGCGCGGCGCGCACGAGCGGGCCTGGGCTGACGCGGCGCGGCGGCTCCGGGGGAGCTGGCGTTCGGCGCGGGTGCCGCTGGGGCCGGCGCTGGTGGTGGAGCGCGGCTCGGTGACGCTGGAGCTGGTGCCGCAGCCCCGGACGGGGAGGCTCCAGGCGACGGTGCGCGACGCCTCCCCCGAGCTGCGCGTCTTCGATCTCCCCCTTCCCCCCGATGACGCCGCAGCGATCGAGGCGCAGGTGTTGGCGTTGCTCCCTTGAGGGGGGTACCAGGGGGCGAGCCCCCTGGCCGCGGGGGGCGCCCCCCCACAAAA
>CAUJGC010000555.1 GCA_963169075.1 Myxococcota bacterium | reverse complement strand
CTCCCTCGCTGCGCTCGCTCGCCACCGCTCCCGCCCCCCCCAGCGCCCCCCCCCAGCGCCCCGGAGGTGTCCCCCCGTCACGGGGGGGCCCGGCCCCCTTGCGGCGGTGTAGCGGAGCGCAGCAGGGGCGTACGGGGCCGGGGGGGGTGCGTCACGGCGGACCCGTGACAAAGTTGCGCAGCGGCGGTTGACGCGGCGGTGTGGCTGCCTTACCCTGTCTATCATTACGGCGTTTGGTAAAACGCTCCCAGCTTGATCCATCGAGACTCCAGGGTGTCCCATGACCACCGGCGACTTGAGCAGCATGCAATCTACGGCGCCTCGCACCGAGCACAGCGACGCCTCCGCCGACCTCTGCGAGACCCCGGAGGGGGCCACCGGCGCCGACGGCGGCGTCTCGACAGGGGACAACGCGGCGGATCTGAGGGCGGCCGTGACCGCAGGGGACGCCGCCGCGGCGATCCAGTACTTCGAGATGATGAGCCGCGAGGAGCGACGCCAGGTGCTCGGCGCCGATCAGGCGCTCCTCGGGGACTTCGTGCGGCTGGCGGGGCCGGCGCTGGGGGAGGCCGCCACCTCCGCGCTGGTGCGGGAGCTGAGCGACACGCTGAGCGCGGCGCTCCGCCTGGCGGTGGAGGTCGGCCTCACCACCCCCGAGGCCCTGCTCGGGATCTTGAACGGCGCCGGGGTCGCCGCCCCGGATCAGCTCCAGGTCGCCCAGGACGACGCGATGATCGCCCTCCTCGCGCCTCACCTCGTCGGCTACCCCGTGCATCAGGCGTTTCATCTGCTGGCCCAGGACCCGGCGCTCTTCATCCTCGACGGGGCAGGGCGGGCTGGCGCGTTCGCGGACTGGCTCGGGGATGACGTCGCGCTCCTGGCCCAGACCGTCGGCGCCCTCGGGCACCTCGACCTCTGGGCGGCTGTGATGCAGACCCCCCACAACGCCTGGGACAAGCTGGCCGCCCTCGTGCGCGACCCCCTCTCGGGAGGCGAGGCCGCGTGGCAGGCCGCGGTGGACGAGGCGGTGTATGCGTGGTTCGCGGGCGCCCTCCAGGCCAAAGGCGGCGCCAACGACGACGAGGCCGCCGCCCTCTACGCCCTCTACCGACCCGACCGCAGCCTCGACAGCAAGCGCCTCACCTGGGAGGCCCTCTACACGCTGCCCCTGGCCGCCCCCAACACGCCCTACACCCTCAGGACCGACTACGTCGGCACCCCCATCCGCTTCGATGACGCCCGCCTCGGCTCCGCGGGGCTGGCCCTCTCGGCCGACCCCGGCTTCGTGTCCCACGACGTCGATCTGGCCTTCAAGGTGGACTCCTTCGAGCCCAGCGCCGAGACCTACGACACCTTCTTCGCCCAGTTCAGGCAGCTCCCGCGCGCCCACATCAACCTCGCCAAGGCCCTCGTCTTTGGGCGCCGCACCTGGGTGGAGTGGACCTACACCGTGACGGCCACCGGCGCCCAGACCACCTACTACGAGAAGGACAGCTACGACAAACAGCTCCACACCACCCTCCCGCCCGCCCAGCAGGAGAAGGGCTCCCTCTACTGGGGCAGCCCCATCGACACCATCCTCATCAACTGCACCGCCACCGGCCCCGACAGCTCCGACCCCGCCCGCAACACCGGCACCGCCCCGACCGGGACGCTGGCTGATGTGGACTACACCCGCGCCGATGGCACGGTCGGCACGCTCCCCTGGGCCGCCAACGGGCGCGGCGCCGACCAGGTGGACGCCTCCGTCGTCGCCCTCAACCTGCTGGAGAACCACATCACCCACGAGGTCGGCCACGCCGTCGGCTGCCGCAACTTCCAGGAGCACGACGCCACAGGCGCCCCCGTCGGCGCCCTCACCAGCGGCAACGCCTTCGCGCAGGCCTACGGCGACTGGAAGACGCACCCCGCCGACGCCGCGACCCGCGACACCTTCATGACCCAGATGGGCTGGGTCCCCGCCCTCGACGCCACCCTCACCTACGACATCGGCGGCGTGGACGTCGACATCCCCGGCAGCGAGGTCAAAGACCTCTTCATCTGCGCCGCTGAGGGACGCGACAGCGACGCCATCCTCGCCAAGGCCACCCACGGCGGCACCCCGCGCTTCGGCTCCGTCGCGGACGCCTGGATCGGGGTCGAGGTCGGCCCCAAGGACGGCTCGGTGGACTGGACGGCCTACAAGTTCTACGACTACCTCAGGCACTACACCACCGGCAACGCCTACAACATCGAGCCCGGCTTCGCGGACGGCGGCGACCGGGCCTACTTCTGGTGCACCCGCAGCGCGACGGACGGCTGGGCCTCCTACAAGCGCGAGCTCTACTACAAGGCCATCAGCTACTACCAGATCTCCTCCGTCGCGGAGTGCTTCGCGGAGCTCTACACCGACTGGTTCAACGGCAACCGCGCCCTCCCCGAGGTCAACGGACAGAGCGCCGTCGCCTTCTTCACCCGCCTGGAGAACGCCAAGCCCGGCGACTTCCAGGCCGCAGGCACCGGGGATGTCGCCTTCGGCTCCGGACACGGCGGCGCCGGCAGCGGCTTCCCCGCCGAGCTGGAGCAGCCCCAGCCCGCCGCCGGAGGCGCGGCCCCCGCCGACGCCCCCGCCGACCCCGCCTCCCTCCCCCGCACCGCCCCCGCTCCCGTCCCCGCCACCCCCCTCGCCGGAGGCTGAGGTCATGCGCCGATCCCTGCGCTGGCCCGCCGCGCTCCTCCTCGGCGCGCTCCTGGCCGGCTGCGCCCCCAGGCCCCAGGAGCCCGCGCCGCCCCCCCCGCCCCGACCGGCGAGCGCGGCGGCCAGGCCCGCCCAGCCCCCACCCCGCACCTCCTCCGACCCACCCCCACCACCCCGGCCTCCCACCATGACCCTCGACATCCCCGACGATCCCGGCTGGCGCGCCGCCGCCGAGACGCTCCAGGCCCAGGCCCCCGACCTCCTCAAGCGACCCCAGGAGCCCTTCGCCTCCATCGAGGCCCTCCGCAGCGCCCCCGACGCCGACCCGCTCCCCTACCTCTTCAAGGTCCAGCTGGCCGGCCACCGCACCCTCCTCGTCCACGACGGCGCCATCCTCCACGAGCGCACCGCCGCCGCCGCCTCCCGCTACCTCCAGGCCATCGGCGCCGCGACGCGCCGCCCCGACCCCTGGCTCATGCTCGTCGTCCTCGATCTCTTCGGCCTCCTCCCCGCACCCCTCGGGCGACCCGACGCCGACGCGCCCTCGCCGCGCCTCCTCGACACCCTCCCGCGCAGCCCCCTCATGCGCCCCAGCCGCCAGGAGGGCGGCGACGCCGCCCAGCGCCTCGCCTGGGTCGATCGGCCCGGCGGCGGCGCGACCCTCCTCGTCCGCTTCGGCCCCCTCACCGCCGCCCAGCTCGGCGGCGGCGAGCCTGGCGGCGCACCGGAGCGCTTCATGGCACGCCTCGTCGTCGATCTCCAGCCCTCCGGCGCCCTCGCGGCCCTGCGCCTGGAGCGCCAGGACGACCGCGGCGACCGCTGGAGCCTCCTCCGCGACCTCCCCCTCCTGCCCTGAGGCCCGCCATGTCGATCCTGCACGCCATGGAGGGGAGCTGCGTCGCCTGCGGCGCCGCCTACCGCCTCGAGATCGCGGACAGCCTCAACGTCGAGCGCCGCCCCGCGCTGCACGCCATGCTCCTGGAGCGACGCCTCCACCGCGCCACCTGCGCCTGCGGCCAGGAGGCCTTCTTCGAGCGACCCCTCACCTATGTCGACCTCGGGCGCGGCCTCATCGCCCAGGTCTTCCTCCCCGGCCAGCAGGTCGAGCTGGACGTCTGCGAGGGCCTCGTCGATCACATGGTCCACCACGCCCTCCGCCGCCCCGGGCTCCCCCCCATCGTCCACCACCTCGGCGCCCACGTCCGCGCCCGCGCCGTCTTCGGCCTGGAGGAGCTGCGCGAAAAAGTCCTCTGCCTGGAGCACGGCCTCGATGACTTCGTCGTCGAGATCCTCAAGCTGGAGCTGATCCTCAGCGCCATCAAGCTCGTCGATGACGGCCTGGAGACCCTCCGCCTGGAGGCCGTCACCCCCGCGGGCTGGCTCGAGTTCACCGTCCTCCGCCACCCCCACCCCCGCGCCCCCCTCCCCGAGCACCTCCGCCCCCAACGCCTCGCCGCCCCCCTCAGCGCCTACCGCGACCTCCTGGCGCGCCGCGACGACCTCGCCCGCGAGCAGCCCGCCCTGGCCACCCGGCCCTGGTGCAGCCTCCTCCGCGAGCGCTTCAACCCCCACAACTGGACCGATGAGGAGCGACGCGCCGGTGGACCAGGACGCACCCTTCCCTGACCCGCCCGACGCGGCGTGGAGCGCGGCCATCGCCCAGGCCCGGGCCCTCCTGCCTGGACCCTGGACCCCCCTGCGCCTCCAGGGCGGCCCCAGGCTCCCCTTCCTCCTCGCGCGCCCCGACGGCCGACGCCTCCTCCTCGACGCCCAGGGCAAGCCCTGGGCGCACGGCCCCGAGGGCGCGCGGCGAGGACTCCGACGCCTGGCTGCTGACCCCTCGGCGGGGTGGGATGCCCACCTCCTGGCCGAGCTGCTCGGACACCTCGGCGTCCTCCGCCCCCCCTGGTGGCGCGGCCCCACCCCGCGCCTCGACCGCCCCGACCTCGCCTTCTTCCCCAACCCCGGCGGCACACCCCCCCTGGAGCTGCGCTGGGACGCCGACGCCGCCACCCTCCGCCTCATCCTCCTCCGCGAGCTGCTCGACGGCGGCGGCCTCCTCGGCCCCCGCGCGGGCGCCTTCGGCGCGGGCCAACACCGCGACGGACGCCGCCGCGGCCTCCCCGCCCGCAGCCGCTACCGCTGGGTCGCCACCTTCCTGCCCGGCTGGCGCCTCCGCTGCGCCGAGGAGCTTCAAGAATGGGAGGACGGCGAGCCCTGGTGGACCCCCCTCGACCCCCTCCGACCCCGACCGCTCGCCCTCCGCGCCGAGGCACCCCATGCCTGACGCCGCACCCTGGGAGCACCCCCTCGACGCCCTCCGCGACGCCCTGGAGCGCGCGCGCCTCCTCCTGGAGCGCTACGCCACCGCCCGCTGGTTCACCATCACCGACGGCACCACGCGCCTCAGCGACCTCCGCGTCGCCTTCTACGAGGTCCAGCTCCTCCTCCGCGCACCCGCCGACGCCCCCCCCCCACCCCCCCCCGCCCACCCCCACCACCCCCCCCACCCCCCCCACCCGGCCCACCACGCCCCGCACCCCCCCCCCCACCCCGCCCCC
>CAUJGC010000554.1 GCA_963169075.1 Myxococcota bacterium | reverse complement strand
GTGGGCGGGGGGTGGGCGGGGCGGCCGGGGGCGGCGGCGGCCCCGGGGGCCGGGCGGGCGCCGGGGGCGCTCGCGCTCGCGCTCGTGGGCCAGGCGCAAGGCGAGGACGACGCTGAGGAGGGTGGCGCCGAGGAGGATCGCGGCGAGGAGGAGGAGGGCGGGTGAGGGTTGAGGCACGGGGTGATGGGGTCAAGAAACGTGAGGTGGAGGCACGCCAGGGGTGTTGGCGCAGGGCGTTTTGATGTAATATCGGCTGCGCGGTCCGACGTCCAGCTCTGCGCGAAGCGCGCCCCGGTTCGCGGGCTGGGTGAGCGAAGCGGATGGAGGTTGACTTCTGCGGGGTCCTGAGCCTAACTTGCGCGTTAGGTGCCAGGAGGTGCCCATCCCCGCCACAACAACAACGAGCCGAAGTGGTTGATGTGAATCGTCCGCCTGCCTATGTCCTGAAGTTTATCTCTGGCAAGTACCAGGGAGGCGAGTTCTATATCGAGAACGGCCAGGAGGTGATCATCGGTCGCAGCAGCGATCTGGATATGGTCCTGGTAGAGGATATGGTGTCGCGCCGCCACTCGCGGATCTCGTTCGAGGCTGAGGAGCTCTACATTGAGGACCTTGGGAGCACGAACGGGACGTTTGTGAACGGTGAGAAGATCTCCCGGAAGAAGCTGAAGGTGGGTGATCGGATCCTGGTGGGGACGAGCATCATCAAGCTGGTGGCGGGTACGGAGGCCTCCAGCGCGACGAGCTCGACGCCGGAGCCGGTTCGTCGGGAGGGTGGCAGCGGGGGTTCGTTCAACGCCTCGACGACGCAGACGTTCCATACGCGGGGTTCGACGGCGACGATGACGGGCTCGATCTCGGGGTTGATCGAGGAGGTGCCGCTGCCGGATCTGCTTCAGCTCTTCAGCACGTCGAAGAAGAGCGGGGTGTTGTTGTTGCGTGCGGAGCGTGAGGGTCGGATCTATCTGCGCGAGGGTCGGGTGTACTATGCGGTGATCGACAACAACTTCGAGACGCCGCCGGACAAGTCGTTCTATCGGTTGTTGGCGTGGAGCAAGGGGACGTTCATCCTGGAGCAGCCGACGGGGGAGCGCTTCGACAACGAGCTGGACGCCTCGACCGAGGCGTTGATGATGGAGGGGATGCGTCAGCTGGACGAGGTGCAGAACCTGGGTGGTCAGGTGCCCGGTTTTGAGGACAACCTCTACATCGACCAGCCGTTGATCCCGCCGCTGCGCTCGTTGACGCCGGAGCTGTTGGACACGCTTCAGCTGATCCACAACTATGGGAACGTCGAGGCGATCCTGAACAGCTCGTTGGCGTCGGATCTGGAGACGATGCAGGACATCGTGTACCTGATCAAGAACGAGTATGTGCGTGTGATGTAAGGTGATTACGCGCGCTGGGGGAGGCGCGCTGCACCGTGGACCCAGGTTTGTGAGATGACAGCGGTGTCGGCGCTGAAGACGATGGCCTCGGGGAGGTGATCGTCTTCGACGCGTCGTAGCGCGGGTGCGTCGAGGCGCAGGGCGACGAGATCAGCGAGGTGTCCTGGGGCGATCTCGCCGTGGCTCCAGCCGAGGGCTCGCGCGCCGTGGAGGGCTCCGGCGCGGAGGAGCCCGGGTGCGACGCGGAGGTGTTGGGGTGCGGAGGGCTGGGGTGCGTTGAGGCCTGCGAGGACGTTGCGTCGCCTCAGGCGGATGCGCTCGTTGTACTCGATGAGGCGCAGCTCTTCGAAGGGGTTGACGGCGATGTGGCTGTCGGAGCCGATGCAGAGGGGGACCTGGGCCTGGAGGAGATCGAGGGCGGGGAGTGCGCCGTCTCCGAGGTTGGCCTCGGTGGAGGGGCAGGCGCAGACGGTGGCGCCGCTCTGCGCGATGCGCTGGGGGTCGTCGGGTTCGAGCCAGGTGGCGTGGACGAGGGTGAGTTGCGGTGTGAGGAGGCCGGCGCGTTGGAGGAGCTGGACGGGTGCGACGCCGTAGTGGGCCTTGCACTCGCGGACCTCGGCGGGTTGTTCGCAGGCGTGGATGTGGAGGGGGAGTCGTCGCTCGTCGGCCCAGGGTGCGAGGTGTTGGAGGGTGGTGAAGGGGACGGCGCGGACGGAGTGGGGGGCGAGGCCGACGCGGAGGAGTGGGTTGTGTTCGGCGTCGCGGAGGAGGTGATCGACGCCCTGGAGGAAGGCGCGGGTGTCGGTGTGGATGAAGCGTCGCTGGGCGTGCGAGGGGGGCTTATCGAAGCCTGCGGCGGCGTAGAGGACGGGGAGGAGGGTGAGGCGTAGGCCGGTGTCGTGTGCGGCGCTGAGGAGGGCGCGGGCGTTCTGGTGTGGGTCGGGGTAGGGTGCGCCGCTGGGGTCGTGGTGGAGGTAGTGGAACTCACCGAGGGTGGTGAAGCCTGCGGCGAGGCACTCGCGGTAGAGGTCGCAGGCGACCTCGTAGAGTGTGTCGGGCGTGGAGGCGTTGGCGAGGCGGTACATGAGGTCGCGCCAGGACCAGAAGTCGTCTTCGGGCTGGTCGGCGGCGAGGTGCTCGGTGCGTCCGCGGAGGTCGCGCTGGATGGTGTGGCTGTGTGCGTTGACGAAGCCGGGGAGGAGGGCTTGTCGTGGGAGGGG
>CAUJGC010000553.1 GCA_963169075.1 Myxococcota bacterium | reverse complement strand
TTTATATATAATCTATAGTTCCTCGTTTTTTTGTTTGGTTTTTTTTTGGTGGGGGTGCGTGGGGTGTTTGGGGGCTTGCGGCCCCCAGCCCCCCCTTCTTCAGCGCCCGGACTCGCTGCGGGCGCGGCTCTTGACGGACTTGATGAGGACCTTGGTCTTCTCGCTCTCCTCCTCGCTCTCGTCGTCGGAGAAGAGGCCCTGGATGGCGTCATCCATGAAGGACTCGAGGTTGGCGGAGCCGGCGGTGACGCCGACGGTGGGCTCGGCGGGTGCCGCCTGCGGGGCCTCCTGGAGCCAGGAGGAGGCGGCCTGCTTCTCTTCGCGGTACTGCTGGGAGGCCTGCATGAGGCGCTGGCGGGCCTCCTCTTTGCGTCCGGCCTGGTAGTCGTAGACGGCGCGCTCCATCTCCCAGGCGGCGTGGAGTCGTCCGACCTTCTCGACGACGAGCTTGTTGTGGTGCTTGTCGATGAGGGCCTGGTCGCGGGTGGCCTCGGCCTCGACGTAGGCCCAGGCCTCGTGGGTGCCGGTCCAGGCGATGACGTCCTCCCAGGTGAGGCGCGCGTCGAGGATCTCGACGCGGGCGCCGGAGGCGGCGGCGCGGACGTTGAGCTTGAGGGCGATCTGGCGGGGGTCGGAGACGGAGAGGTCGCCCAGGTAGACGTTGACCTGTCGTCCGTTGAAGGAGGCCTGTCCGCCGAGGGTCTGGACCAGCTCGGCGCCGGGGCCGAGGTTGAAGGTGAGGCTGACGTTGCGGGCGACGATCTGCTCCATGGAGCGCTTCTCCGCGAGGAAGAAGCGCTCGATCTCGCCGCTCTCCTTGATGAAGCGGTAGTTGCCGCCGGAGAGGTCCGCGATCTGGGCCATCAGGTCTTCATTGTAGTACGGGCCGAGGCCCATGGTGGTGATGGCGATGTTGGAGGAGCGGGCCTGCTGGGCGATGGAGGTGATGTAGGTGGGGTCGTTGGGGATGCCGTCCGAGAGGAGGATGACGCGGTTGATGCGGGCGGCGTCGTAGTGTGAGGAGACCTCGCTGTAGGCTTGCTGGAGGGCCTCGTACATGGCGGTGGTGCCGCGGGGGGTGAGCTGATCGATGCGGGCGTTGAGGTCGCCGCGGTCGACGTCGTCCCACTCGGTCTGGGGCTGGAGGACCTCGACCTGGGTGGAGAAGGCGATGACGCTGACGTGGTCGTCGTCCTGGAGCTGGGCGAGCATGTAGCGGAGGGCGTCGCGGGCGTGGGCCATCTGCTCGCCGTTCATGGAGCCGGAGTGGTCGATGACGATGCTGAGGTTGAGCGGGATCCGCGCCTCCATCTCCGTCGGGAGGGCCGCCGCCAGATCGACGTTGATGACCTCCTCGGTGACGTCGCCGGCCATGACGTAGGGGTGGCTCTGCTCGATCTGCCACTGGATGAGGTCGGGGGCCTGGGGGGTGGCGCAGGCGACGCCGAAGAGGGTCAAGGCGAGGAGGACCAGGGCGGAGCCGAGGTCGCGCAGGTGGGAGGTGAGCATGATGGACTCCAGCGCGTCGGGTGGGTGTATGGGCTCGCGGCCTCAAGAGCGGAGGCACATAGGAGGGGCTCAACGCCGCCCAGGCCGCATCGATCTAAAATTCCAGGCGGGTCCGCGGAGGACAGCACCTCAACGCCATGCGGCGCGGCAGGCTTACAGGGGGGGTGATTTTTTTGACGGGGCGCAGGTGCGGCCACATTGTCCTACATGGTAGCACAACGTCGGACAGGGACACACCGCCGACGTGAGACAAGCCGAGCCGAGAGGAGGTCACGATGTGGAGCCAGCAGGGTGAGGAGCGGCGGCAGTGGCGGAGCCATGATCGGGCGGAGGCGCTTCACCTCCAGCTGGTGTATGCGGCGGAGCGCTTTGACTTTGACGCGTTCGTGCTGGCGGACGGGGACGGGGAGCTGGTGGCGTCCTCGACCTCGACGGAGGCGGGCGAGCAGATCGCGCGTGTGCTGGCGACCTTCGGGCCGATGCTGCGCGACGAGCGCTCGGGCGCGGAGCGTGCGCAGCTGGCGGCGCGGTGGCTGGAGGAGGAGCTGGAGGGGCTGGGGCTGGGGTGGGCGCGCGAGGAGATCACGGCGCGCGAGTTCTTCGCGGAGGGTGAGCTGTTGATCCTGCTGGCGGTGGGCGGGACGCGTCGGATCGAGCTGATGCGGGAGGTGGGGATGCACCGGGTGATCTTCGGGGTGCGTCGGATCTGGGCTGAGACGGCGCGCCAGGCGGCTTGAGGGAGGGGGTGGGCGATGCGCGAGGAGCGGAGCGAGCCAGGCGGGATGTGGTCGGGGCGTCGGCTGGGGACGCGTGTGGAGCTGGAGGGGAGCGGTCGCTTCACGCGGCGGGCGCTGGTGGCGCCGCAGGTCTCAGCGCGGCCGCGCTTCGGTCGGCGTGAGGAGTCGGTGGAGCGCGTCGAGGAGATCGCGGGCCTGCTGCCCCGCCCAGCCGACGTGGCGCCCCGCCTCCAGGAGCTCGGGCCAATCCGCGCTCCGGGCGTGGAGCAGGTGAGCGAGCACGGCCTCCCGAGCCTGCGCGTCCCGACTCTGGAGGCCACCCCGGCGGTCCTCCTGCGCGGGATCGGGTGAGCCGAAGCGGGCGACGGCGCGCTCCTCCAGGTGGTGGAGGTGTCGGAGGAGCCAGGCGGAGGCGGGGCCGACCCAGGGTTGGAGGTGTCCCTGGGGCGCCCAGGAGGAGGGAGCGGGGGTGACGACCTCGACGCGGTGTGAGGCGAGGGCGGCGCGGTGGAGGGTGTGCGGGGCGAGGTGTGCGGCTTCGGCGGCGCGGGGGAGGTGTCGGAGGAGGCGCGGGAGGTCGGGGGCGTCCTCGACGCGGAGTGCGGCGGCGCGGAGGGGTGCGCGGTCGGTCCAGGCGAGGGGGTTGGCGTGGCGGGCGGCGGCGGCTTCGGCGGCCCAGGCCTGACAGAGCGCTTCGGCGTGCGCTGCGGCGTCGGCGGAGCGGGGCCCGCGGGGGTCTTCGGGATCAAGTGTCGCGCTGATCTCGGGGGCTCGCCGCGGGTCTTGCGCTTGGGGGCGCTGGGCGCCGAAGCAGAGGACGCCGCGCGGTGAGAGGACGGGCGCGAGATCGTCGAGGGCGGGGCGAGGCGAGGCGAGGCGGAGGGCGCGTGCGTCGAGGACGGTGTAGGCGACGCCCGCGTCTGCGAGGGCGGCGTCGGTGGCGTCATCCCAGGCGCAGGCGGGGAGCCAGAGGGCGGCGGTGTCGAGGCCGAGGCGTTCGCGCCAGAGGGTGTGGGCGGTGCGGACGCTGGCGCGGCGGAGGGTGTGGGTGGCGAAGAGGGGGAGGATGCCGTGCCCGGCGGCGGCGGGGATCAGCTCCAGGTGTCCGGCGCGGGCGGCGGCGGCGAAGGCGCCGGGGAGGTCGCGCTGGGCGGTGGTCCAGGCGTGGGCGGCGGCGTCGAGGTCGGCGCAGCGTCGGGCGTGGTCGTCGCGTGCGGCGGGGTCGGGGTCGTAGGCGGCGAGGCGGCGGTGTCGCTCCAGGCGCTCCGCGAGGGCGTCCTCGACGGCGTCGCGCCAGGGCTCGGCGTCGAGCAGCTCGACGAGGGTGGGGGAGAGGGCGAGGGTGAGGGGCGGGGTGTTGGGGTCCTGGAGGGCGGCGAGGAGGGGGAGGTAGAGGTCGAGGACGGCGCGGGGGAGCCAGGCGTCGGCGGGGTGGGGGTCGCGGCGGGGGTGGGGGGGAGGGACGCGGGGGTGATGGGCCGCGAGGACGAGGCAGAGGGAGGTGGTGGCGTGCATCAGGCGGGGCTCTCGGCGGAGGGCAGGCGGACCTCGGCCCAGCGCGGCGCCTCGGCGCGGGGGCTGGGGGTGAGGGGCGGCGGGATGAGGACGTTGCTGCGGGCGATGGCGGCGAAGCACGGGGCGCCGCTGCGGGCGCGGAGGCCGATGGAGGCGAAGTGGGGCGCGCCCGGGGCGCCGAGGGGGAGGGCCAGCTCGCCCAGCCAGGCCGTGACGGGCAGCTCCAGCACGCCGCGGCGCGCGAAGTCTCCGAAGCCGCCGCTGCGGAGCTGGATGACCAGCTCCACGTCGGCGGAGAGGCGCGCGAGCTGGGCGCGGGCGCGCTCGTAGCTCGCGGCGGTGATCTCCCACCAGGCCCAGGCCAGGGCGCCGTCGCGGGGTACGAGGTGGAGCTGATCGCGGTGGGAGCGCGCCGAGTCCAGGAGGGTCGGCGGGGCCTCCTGGGGGGGCGTCGGCTTCGCCGCCGCGGGGGGCCGCTGGGGGCCGCGCTTGTCCTTTCGTCTGGTCTTGTTCACGGGGACCTCCTCGCGAGCCTTCCACGCCGCTGCCACCGTGTGTAGCGAATCCGGTGGAGGGGGGCAACCCCTTTCATGGGGTCCAGGGGAGCTTCCCCTGGCCGCCGGAGGCAGCCCGAAAACCCTGAATATATAAAAAATTATATATAAAATTTATATATTTTATTTATTTTCTGGGGTTTCGGGTTGCCTCCGGCGGCC
>CAUJGC010000552.1 GCA_963169075.1 Myxococcota bacterium | reverse complement strand
CATGGTATTGCTCCTGAGGAGGGGGGGAGACTCACCCACCGTGGGATCCTGTCTCCACACCGCTGTCTACACCCCACCCGGGAGGTTCGCCACCTCACAGCACGAGCCAGCTTCGTGCCAAAGGAGAACTCGATTGCCCTGGGCTATCCCCGAGGAGGGCTTGCCAGCCCAGGCGCTCTTGTCCATGATGGAGGCGGGTGATCAGCCGAGGAGAGCCTATGTCATCGGACGATCTGTTCAACATTCTGGAAGGTGGCGCGACGGTCGCCGGATCGGTGCCCAGCAACGCCAAGAGCGCCAGCCAGCGCGCGCGCGGCCCTCAGCTCGAGAGCGCCAGCAGCGAGCAGCCGCTGGTGCCCCCTCATCTGGTCGAGTCCTTCTGCGTCAACCTCTCACGTCTCTCCCAGGGGCTCCGCCTCTACCAGCGGGACAACGATCTGCTGCGGCAGATGTGGGAGCGCCTGGAGGAGACCTGGCGCCTGGTGCGCGAGCGCACCGACAAGCTCTCCCTCAAGGTCACGCCCGAGTCGCTGGTCTATGGCGGCAAGGACGTGTTCAAGCAGGAGGGGCGCGAGAACATGGCCGTGCGCCTCTACCGAGACGGCGTCCGCGGCCTCACCTTCGCCGCCGATGTCCCGCGCGAGGAGCTGGCCGGCTTCCTCTCCATCTTCGAGCAGAACGCCGAGCGGTGGCAGAACGAGGCCGACTGCGTCGACCGCCTCTGGCTCCTGGACCTGAAGGCGATCAGCTACGAGGCCGTGGACGGCTTCGACCAGCTCATCAACCAGACCCAGGGCGAGGTCGAGCAGCGCATGGCCGCTGGCCTGGCGATGCTGACTGGCGACTCCAACGACGTGAAGAACGCCTGGGGCGACGCCCGGCAGACCCCCGTGGATCTGGAGGAGGTCCACGCCCTCTACGAGGGCGTCCAGCGCACCATGCTGCCGCCGCCGCACCTCTTCTGGAGCTTTGAAGGCGGCGGCGCGCCGCCGGTCTTCGAGCAGCTCCACCGCCTGGGGCGCTACCTGGCCTCGGTGCCCGAGCCCCCGATGCCTGGACCGGCGCTGATGCGCCTCCTGGAGACGACCTTCGTCGAGCAGCTCCAGAATGACGGCGAGGGGATGTATGAGCGGGTGACGGGCTCGCTGGACGCGCCGGCGCCGACCGGGACGCGGATGGTCGCGGCGTGGCGCCAGAAGGTCGAGCCGCTGACGGTCGCGATGCTCCTGGGCGAGTCCGAGCCGGACTCGCCGCGCCACGAGGCGCTCAAGAACATCCTTGAGCGCTACCTCATGGTCGAGCCCGAGAAGCTGGTCCAGGCCGTCATCGAGGCCCCGGTGGTGGAGTCGGCGCTGCCCCTGGTGCGCCTGGTCCACACCTTCAGCCCCGACCCCATGACCCTCTGGCTCGAGGTCGCGGACAAGCTCAAGCCCGAGGTGCTGGAGGAGCTGCTCTGGCTGGAGCCCATCGAGGGCCTCACCCGCCCCGTCGCCCTTCAGTTTCTGGAGCTCTTCTGGGCCTCAGCGGACAACGCGCTGCTGCGGATCACCGCCGAGGCGACCCCCACCGAGGTGCTGCCCCGCTTCCGCGACGCCATCCTGGCGATCCTGGAGCAGCGCGACCCCGAGAAGCAGCGCATCGCCAGCGAGAGCCTCCGCCGCTTGAACGACAAGGGGACGGGCATCTTCATCCTGAACCAGGTCCGCAAGCTCTCGCGCCCCGGCCAGGTCCCGCCAGAGCTGCTGGAGTCCTACCTGCGCTCCCTGATGGCGCTGGGCGGGGATCGCTACGTGGACTTCATGGCGCAGTGCCTGGGGCCCATCGCGACGGGGGCGGGCGGCTTCTTTGGCCGCAAGTCGGCCATCCGGGCGCACACCAACCCGCTGGGCGATGAGCCGGTCCTCCTGGCGCTGGCGCGCTACGGCTCCCCGAAGGTCTGGGATCTCCTCCGCCAGACCTTCTCCCGCGCCGACGACGACGTGAAGGCCATGATCACCGCGCTGCGCGCCCAATGGGAGGGCCAGCCCGTCGGAGATCCCGACACCTACAACCCGCCGCCGCCGCGGCGCAAGCGCCCCGAGCGCTCCCTCTACACCCCCTCCCGCGCGCCCAAAGCCCACGCGCCGACGGTGATCGCGCCGCAGGCTGCACCCCCGGCTCCAGGCCCCGAGGCGGGCGGCGACGACGCGCTGGTCTTCCAGCTCCCCTCCCGGCGCCCGCCCGGCGCCGCAGGCGCCGGGAGCGCGGTCGCGGCCCTGGCCTCCAACCTGGGGCGCCCGGTGGGCAGCAGCGGCGCGGTCCCGGCGAAGCCGCATCAGCCGCAGCAGCGACCACCGCAGGCGCCTGCGGCGCATCAGCCGCCCGCCTACACCTCGCCGCCAGCCTACCAGCCGCCGCCGCCAGCCTACCAGCCGCCTGTCGCGCCGCCACCCGCGCAGCCGCCCAGGGCGGCGGCGCCTGCCTCGGCCAGCGCCTCCAGCGCGGGGGTGGTTCGCCCGGCGACGCCAGCGGGGATGCAGCACCTCCCGCCGCCAGCGCCGCAGGCGCAGCGTCCGCGGGTGGCGCCGCAAGCGGCGCCCCCGGTCGATGAGAGCGCGCCGGTGGGGGTGCCCTCCGCCGAGGAGCGGGGGCTGCGCCCGCTCCGGTCGCGGCGACCGCTGCCGGGCCAGGCGACAAGCCCGCCGCCACAGGCGAGCACGCCGCCGCCGCCGCAGGCGAGCACGCCGCCGCAGGCGGGCGGCGGGCGGCTGCGGATGGGGTCGATGCCGCCGACCGGCCAGGAGGCGGAGCCGCCGCCGAAGCCCGGGCCCAGGCCCGGGCCGAAGCCAGGCGCCCCGTCGGGCGGGCTGGACGATCTCTTGAAGAGCTACCTGGGCGGCGAGGAGGAGTGACGCGATGAGCCAACCCGAGAGCGACGATCTCCAGGGGTTGACCCCGGAGCAGCAGCAGGAGGTCCAGCAGGGGCGCCTCTTCCTGCACCACTTCTTCTCGATCCTGCGCGGCGCCCTCTACCACAGCTCCAACAACGCAGCGCTGGAGGAGCCCTCGGAGCACTTCGCCAAGCAGCTGGAGTGGGTGCTGGCCTATGAGGGAGAGCGGGTCACCTTCGTGGTGGGGAACGGGCAGATCTTCCTGGGCTCGATGCGGCTGCGTCCGCACAGCCGCCAGCAGAAGGTGGTGGAGGACCTCCAGAAGTTCCTGGATCGGCGCGGGATCGGCGGGCTGACCTTCCAGGCGAAGATGAGCGTGGAGCAGGTGCGGACGCTGGCGCAGCTCCTGGTGAAGTTCACCCGCCCCGATCCCAACCAGGACGCGGTGGCGCTCCTCTCGCGGGAGTTCGAGCAGGTGAAGCTCTCGGCGCTGGTGACGCCGATGCCTGCGGTGCGCGCCAAGATCTCGGAGGGGACGGGGAGCCTGGAGTTCCGCACGGAGCTTGGGCAGATCGTCCAGCAGTTCGCCAAGGGCTACGGGGTGCTCAGCTCCGGCGAGATCGCGCAGACCCCGGCGGGCCGTGGCGTCATCCGCAACATGGCGCGCCAGCTGGCGGAGCTTCACGGCGAGCAGCTGGACGCGATGGTGGGGCTCTCGATGCTGGCGGCGGTGTCGGACTACCCGATGCGCTCGCTGACCATCGTGGTGGTCTCGCTGGCTATCGCGGATCAGTTCGGCGCCACGAAAGAGATCCTGAGTGAACTCGGGCAGATGGGCGCCGAGCTGGCCTGGTGGGACGAGGGCATCCCCGAGCTGGCGCCGCGCTACGGCCGCGCGATGGCGGGGGCGGTGGCGGTGGACGGCCTGAACCGCATCAAGCGCTGGCCGCTGGCGACCATGCGCCGCTACCTGACGCTGGGGAGCCGCTACCTCCCCCCGGAGGGGCAGCCCTCCCCGGACGGCGCGCCGCCCTCCATCCGCGCCGCCGAGCTGATGCGCGCCGCCTCGGACTATGTGGACCTGGTGACGCCGACGCCGCTGGCGAAGACGGAGCCCCTCTTCCAGGACGCGCCGATGGCGCCTCACGAGGCGCTCCTCAACATGCAGGATCAGATCGGGGCGCGCTTCTCGGCGGAGGTCTTCGGCGGGCTGGTGCGCGGGGTGGGGCTCCTGCCGGTGGGGACGCCGGTGATGACGGGCGACGGCGCGGGCTCGGTGATCGTGCGCCGGACGACGGACCCCTTCACCTTCCTGGCGCGGGACGCGCAGTCGCTCCGCGAGCGGGAGGTGGCGCTCATGCCGGGGCGCAACCAGATCCACCACGTCGTCGTGGGCGCCGAGCTGCTGGATGTGCGCGCGCGCTGCATCCTGGGCGACGACCACCAGACGCTGCTCAACTACAGCCGCGAGGTGCGTGAGCGCTACGCCTGAGGTCTCATGACGCCAGACGCTTCCCTGACCTGGCTCCTGGGCGGGGTGATGATCCTCTATGTGGGGGTCATGTTCGCGGTCTCCTACGCCGCCCAGCGCCGCGTCACAGACGTCGAGGACTACGTGGTCGCCGGGCGACGCCTGAGCCTCCCCCTGGCGACGGCGACGCTCCTGGCGACGTGGTTCGGCGCCGGCACCCTGCTGACCGCCACCGACGAGGTGCGCGAGCGCGGCGTGGAGGCCGCCACCCTGGACCCTGTGGGGGCGGGGATCTGCCTGCTCCTGGTGGGGCTCTTCTTCGCGCGCCCGCTCTGGGAGCTGCGCCTGACGACGCTCCCGGACCTCTTCCGGCTGCGCTTCAGCCGCCGGGCCGAGGTGCTGGCGTCGGCGCTGATGATCCCGCCCTACCTGGGCTGGATCGCAGCGCAGTTCACCGCCCTGGCGGGGATGCTGGAGCTCTTCTTCGGGCTGCCGCTGCCGTGGGGCGTCGCGCTGGTGGGCGCGGTGGGGCTGGGCTACACGCTCATGGGGGGGATGTGGGCGGTGACGCTGACCGACGCGATCCAGATGGCGCTGGTGATCGCGGGGCTGCTGGTGATGGGCTGGGTGGCGCTGGACGCTCTGGCCCCTGCCGAGGGCCCCGGGGCGGGCTGGGCGCGCCTGCTGGCCGAGACCCCGGCGCCGCGCCTGACCTGGATCCCGGTCGAGTCGCTCCCGCGCCTGATCGGCTGGGTCGGGGTGCTCTGCGCCGGGGCGCTGGGCAACATCCCCTCGCAGGACGTGATGCAGCGGGTCTTCTCGGCGCGCTCGGCGGAGGTGGCCCGGTGGGCGTGCCTGATCGCAGGCGGGCTCTACCTGACGCTGGGGGCGGTGCCGGTGGTGTTGGGGCTGGCGGCCTCGCTCCTGGCTCCGGCGGGGCAGGAGGTGGCGACGCTCCCGCTCCTGGCGCACCTCCTGCTGCATCCGGCGCTGGCGGTGATCTTCGTCCTGACGTTGATGTCGGCGGTGCTCTCCACCATAGACAGCGCGATCCTGGCGCCTGCGACGGTGCTGGCGCAGAACATCCTGCGCTACACGCCAGCGTCGCGCCTGGGGGCGCTGCCGCTCAACCGGGTGGCCGTGGCGGGGGTCGCGGTGGCGAGCCTCGGGACGGCCTACCTGGGCGAGGACGCCTACAGCCTGCTGGAGTCGGGCTACGAGCTGGGGATGGTGTCGCTGATGGCGCCGCTGGCGCTGGGGCTCTGGCTCAAGCGCCGCGACGAGGTCGCCATCCTGGCCTCGATGCTGTCCGGGACGGCGGTCTGGACGCTCCACCAGGCCCTGGGGCTGGAGTCCTTCGCGGGGGTCGAGGCGGTGGAGCTGCCGGTGGGGCTCCTCTGCACCGCGGTGTCGTTCGCAGCCTACCCGCTGGCGGCGGCGCTCAACGGGCTGCGCGGGCGCGCCCCGTCGCCGTGAAGCCTGCGGCGCAGACCTCGCGCCGGTTGCTGGGGAGCTGGGTGGCGCGCACCTCCCGCAGCCCCATCCGCTCCAGCTGCTCCAGCATCCACGGGATGCGGGCGGGGTGCTCGTCGGTGTTGAGCTTGAGGGTGACGACGGCGCCGCGCAGCCCCTCCAGGCTGGCCCCCAGCCGCCGCAGGGCCTTGAGGGTGAGCATCGGGGAGAGGTTCACGTCAAAGACCAGCCAGTCCACCCGCGCGGGCAGCTCGGCGGCGGTGACGACCTCAAAGGGGCGCCGCAGGTGGGTGAAGCGAGGCGAGGCGAGGACGGCGGGGTCCATCTCGGCGGGATCGACGCCGATGACCTGCGCGCCGCGCTCCAGGAGGGTCCAGGTGCCGCCGCCGGGGGCGCAGCCGATGTCCAGCACCACATCACCGGGGCGGATCGCCACGCCGGTCCAGTCCAGGGCCTCGCTGAGCTTGGCGTAGACGCGGGAGGGGGCCTCGGCGGGGACGACCACCGGCGGCGCGGCGCCGGGCCAGCGCGAGAGGTGGGCGGCGTGGCGGTGGACGCCCAGCCACCACGCCCCGGGCTCCAGGGCGATCACGTCCAGCACGCGCTCGCCGGGGCGGGCCTCCACGCCGGGGAGGAAGGGGCCACCCTGGAGCGCCGCCGCCATCGGGGCGGCCAGCGCGCCGGGCACGAAGCCCCGCGGCGTCCGGGCCTCGCTGTGCAGCTCGCGCTCAAAGACGTGGAGTCGCAGCGGCTCCTCGGCGGCCAGCGCCGCGGCGTGCTGGAGGATCACCCCCGCGGCCTCCTCCGGCGAGGCGTCCACGCGGCCCAACGAGGCGCCCCAGCGCCGCGCGAAGGGCGACGCCAGGGCGTCGCCCTCGCCCCAGCGCCCCTCCACAACCTTGAAGGTGACAAAGCCAGGGCGCGAGAAGGCGAAGCGCAGCGCCTCGTGGCGGCGCGCGACATCCTCCTTGAGGTCGCGCTCGGCGCCGTGCTGGCAGAGCGCGAAGAGGTGAGGCGAGGAGAGCGGCGGCATGGTGGGGCTCCATCCAGCAGGCGAGAGGCGAGGGCGCGCGCCGCGCGGCGCGCGCCCGAGGAAGAACCACAAAGCGCCGCGCCGGGCAATGGGGCGGCGTGCATCTCTGCACACCAGCCCCGGCACGCATCCTGCTACCCCTCCACCCGGCGACGCGGACCGCAGGAGGCCCCATGCACGAGCCCACCCCACCCCAAGACGGTCATCTCCTCGGACGCCTCATCGCGGGGCGCTACCGGATCGAGCGCCTCCTCGCGATGGGCGGCATGGGCGAGGTCTTCCGCGCCTGGGATCTCCGCGACGAGCGCCCGGTCGCCCTCAAGGCCCTCAAGTGGGGCCAGCGCGACAACCCCCGCGCCCGCGAGCGCCTCCGGCGCGAGGCCGCCCTCCTCCGCGACCTCGCCCACCCCGCCGTCGTCGAGGTCCTGGACCAGGGCGACCTGCCCGACGCCCGCCCCTTCTTCACCATGGAGCTGCTGGAGGGCGAGCTGCTCTCCTGGCGCCTCGCCCAGCGCGGCCCCCTCCCCGCCGAAGAGGCCGCCCGGATCGGCGCCGAGCTGGCGGACGCCCTCGCCGTCGCCCACCGCGCCGGCGTCATCCACCGCGACCTCAAGCCCGACAACGTGCTCCTCCTCCCTGACGGACGCGTCAAGCTCCTCGACTTCGGCGCGGCCCTCGACCTCGCCGCCGACCGCCTCACCGCGCCGGGCCGCGTCTGCGGCACCGTCGAGTACATGGCCCCCGAGCAGGCCCGCGGCGAGGAGGCCGACGGACGCGCCGACGTGTACGGCCTCGGAGTGGTGCTCTTCGAGCTGCTGGCTGGCGCCCCGCCCTGGCGCGACCCCAACCCCGTCCGCGTCGCCCTCCTCCACCAGACCGCCGCGCTGCCCCCCCTGCCCCCCCACATCCCCCGGCGCCTCCGCCTCACCGTCGAGCGCGCCCTCGCCCGAGACCCCGACGCCCGCTGGCCCGACGCCGACGCCCTGGCCGACGCCCTCCGCCCTGGCCTCGCCCCGGCGCCCCACCTCCGCACCACCGCCCTCGCCGCGGGCCTCACCGCCGCAGCCCTCGGCGGGCTGGCGCTCCTGGGCCTCTTCATGGTATCCTGAGCGCCTGCCTGCTCCCGGCCTCCCACGCCGAGAGCGCCGCCACGTTGGAGGAGCGTCATGACGCACCGCACCCGCATCCTCGCCGCCCTCGCCTGCATGGCGCTGGGCTGCGCTCCGGCCGAGATCGGAGACGCCCCCCGAGACAACAGCCTCCTGGGGGATGATCTCCTCGACGACTCCCCCCGAGACGCAGGCGGCGCCAACTCCGACGCCGCACAACCCGACGACGCGGCGCCGACGCCCCCCGACGACGACGACGCATCCCCCCCCGACGACGCATCCTCTCCTCCCGACGCAGCCTCGCCCCCGCCGGACGCCGCTTCGCCCCCCCCGGACGCCGCCGCGCCCCCGCCCGACACCGGCCCCGACGACCCCTGCGCCGGCACCGTCTGCCCCATGTTCGCCTCCTGCCGCCCCGACACAGGCGCCTGCGCCTGCGACCCCGGCTTCGAGCTGCGCGGCGACGCCTGCGTCGCCCCCGACCCCGGCGACCCCGCCGCACGCGCCGAGGCCGACGTCTGCCAGCGCTACCAGGACTCCCAGCGCGCCATCACCCCCAACAACTGGACCCCAGGCGCCACCGCGTGCGACCCCGGCGTCTACCCCCAGGCCGCCATCGACGCCGGCGTCGAGCGCATCAACCTCTACCGCTGGCTCGCTGGCCTCTCCCCCCTCGACGACCGCCCCGAGCTGAACCAGGCCTCCCAGGCCTGCGCCGTCGTCCAGCGCGGCAACGGCGGCCTCACCCACTACCCCGACGAGAACACCCCCTGCTACACCCCCGAAGGCGCCGCCGCCGCCGGACACAGCAACATCGCCGGCGGCTACGCCACCTCCTCCCACGCCGTGGACGGCTTCATGGAGGACATCTACAGCGCCGAGCTGGGCCACCGACGCTGGATCCTCTACCCCCCCTTCGGCTGGACCGGCTTCGGGCACGTCGAGGGCTACTACTGCCAGTGGGTGGACTTCGGCCGCGCCGCCCCCAACCCCCTCCGCCCCG
The DNA here is from genome assembly GCA_963169075.1 of Myxococcota bacterium. Classification (GTDB taxonomy): domain Bacteria; phylum Myxococcota_A; class Bradymonadia; order Bradymonadales; genus CAUJGC01. Next base: position 9,047 of record CAUJGC010000552.1, on the reverse strand, counting down.
ACTTCGTCGCCTGGCCCAACCCCGGCTTCACCCCCCTCGATCTGGTCCCGCCCACCTGGAGCTTCGCCTCCAGCACCCTCGGCCTCAGCGCCCAGACCACCGTCACCCTCCTCCGCGACGGCGAGGAGCTGACCCTGGAGAGCTACCTCCCCCAGCCCAACTACGGCGACCCCGCCATCGCCTTCCGGGTCCCCAACCCCCGCGCGGGCGTCGAGCACCAGCTACGCCTCGACAACGTCCGCGTCGGCGGCCAGCTCACCTCCCTCACCTACACCGTCACCCCTACCGCCTGCCGCTAACGCAAGTAAACTGCAAAGATGTTCGTGGATCACTCACGCCCACTTGCGTTGTCAGCGCAGCGTACGCTACGCTATATGACGTGGCTGCGTAGCCGTGTCGTGCGAGCAGGGGCGAGGTGCCAAGTGTACAAGATGACCATGTTTTGCGTGGGGGTCGCGTTGGTCCTGTCGGGTTGCGGCGAGGACGAGGAGACGCTCACGCCGCCGCCCACGCTGGCGGCGGCGGACGTCACCTTCCTGGTGCAGCCAGGCGACGCGGCGGGGTTCTCGGCGCAGGGTGAGGGCGGCTATGGGACGCTGCTGCCCAGGGCGATTTTTGATCAGCTTGAGCCGCTGACGCGCACGGACGAGCCCGACGCGCTGTATGCCCACCTGGACGTGGTGGGCGTGCGGCTGGACCCGTGCTTCCGAGAGGGCCAGGGCGAGGCGCCGTGCCAGTCGCAGGTGCGGCTGGTGTTGCAGCCGGTCTTTGAGGAGGACGGGGCGCCGATCAGCCGGGACGCGACCGTCCACCTCTTCTACGAGGTGCCGATCGAGGAGCTGCGCGCCCTGGCGACGTCGCTGGCGGCGCTGCGCGAGGCGCGCGGAGGCGGCGAGACAATCGGCGCGCACGTGGCCCCGGACGAGGCTGCGGTGCGGGTGCTGCCGCGGGTCGGCGCAGAGCGGCTGCGGCGCGTGACCTTCGTGGCGGTTCATGCGTCGGGGCAAGCGTGGACGTTTGGGGGGTTCGAGGTGCGCGGCGAGGGCCTGGAGGAGATCGAGCCGTTCAGCGTGGGGACGCACGAGCAGCACCTGACCAGCACGGGCGGGACGGCGCTGCTGGACGCGACGATCCTGCCGACGCCGACGGTCGAGCCCGAGGCTGCGCGCTGGCTGAGCGCAGCCGAGCGCGGAGAGATGGACGCGGCGACGCAGGCTGAGGCGCGCGCAGGCCTGAGGCGCCTGCTGGACCCGACGGCGCACAACCCCGGGACGGTGGATTGTGCAAGCTGCCACATGGCCACCCCGGCGCTCTACTTCGCCGAGCCAGGCACCAGCGGCGTCCCGGCGGCATACGCGGACTCACAAAACCAGAGAATGCTTGGTTTTTTTGGACGTGTGGCCTCGATCAGCCCGCGCGTTGAGGCAGAGACTGACGCTGTGTTGGAGGCGCTCAAGGCGCCGTGACAGAGGAGCTTGAGATGATGAGATGGTGTGTGGTCACCGGCCTGAGCGTGGTGGCTTTGCTGGTGGGTGCGTCTACGGTGTGGGCGGCGCCGCCGCGCTGGTCCTGCGCTGAGGAGCTGTACGGCGACGGGGTGTGCGACTGCGGCTGCGACGCGGTGGACAGCGACTGTACGGTCTTGAGCTTTGTCGGCTGCGAGCGCAGCGCCTGCCCGGATGGCGAGGTGCCGTGGGAGCACGCGCCCGAGAGCTGCATGAGCTCGGCCTGCGGTGACGGCTGGCGCGATGAGACGCGCGGCGAGGTCTGCGACGACTTCGAGGCGCTCGCGGGGGGGGGCTGCAGCCGGGACTGCGGGGCGGTCAACGCCGGTTGGGAGTGCGGCGACGGCGCCGAGGGCTGCGCGCGTATCGCTGAGGAGCCCGAGCCTGAGCCCGAGCCCGAGCCCGAGCCCGAGCCCGAGCCCGAGCCCGAGCCCGAGCCCGAGGACGTCACCTCTCCTGGCGACGAGCAGGAGCAGGCTGACCCCAACGCAGCGGGCGATGAAGCGAGCGGCTGCGCGACCTCGGGGCGCCCCAGCGGCGCGCTGTGGCCGCTGGCTGCGCTGGGGGGGGCGCTGTTATGGCGCAGGCGCCGCTGAGCGACCAGGCGACGGGTGACGAGGCGACCGCGTGATGCTTATGAGTCGGCGACAGAAGCGACCTCCCCTCTTGCGTCTTGGGTGGGGCTCGGGATAACGTCAGGGAGACACCTCCTGCCGGACCATGCGCCGCTCCGCACGTCACCGCGACGCCCGAGCGCAGCCCGCCCAGGACACCACCCCACCGCCCTGACCCATCCCATGGCTGAGCAGTTCAGCATCCCTACCCCCGGCGACATCGTCGCAGAGCGCTACCAGATCCTTGAGGAGCTGGGACGCGGCTCCTATGGCGTCGTCTTCCGCGCCGAACAGCTCGGCATCGGACGGCACATCGCCCTCAAGACCCTCCTCCCCAAGGCCTTCCTCCAGGCCGACATCGTCCAGCGCTTCCAGCGCGAAGCCACCCTCATCAGCCGCCTCCAACACCCCAACATCGTCACCCTCTTCGACTTCGGCCAGAGCGACGGCGTCCTCTACATGGCCATCGAGCTGCTCCAGGGGCAGCCCCTCTCCGAGCTGATCGCCGCCGGACCCGTCCCGCCCCACCGCGCCCTCGACATCATCAAGCAGGTGCTCGCCGCCCTGGAGGTCGCCCACCGCGAAGGCATCGTCCACCGCGACCTCAAGCCCGAGAACATCATCCTCACCCAGGTCGGAGAGCGCGAAGACGTCGTCAAGGTCCTCGACTTCGGCATCGCCAAGCTCACCGCGGGCGACCCCCAGGAGGACGCCCTCAAGACCCTCACCGTCCAGGGCTACGTCCTCGGCACGCCCCACTACATGTCGCCCGAGAACATCACCGGCGACCCCGTAGACCACCGCGCCGACCTCTACGCCGTCGGCATCATCCTCTACGAGCTCCTCGCAGGCGTCCACCCCTTCGACGCCCCCTCCCCCTCCGCCGTCCTCGTCAAGCACCTCAACGATCCCCCACCTCCCCTCCCCGACCCCGCCCTCGACCGCTCCGACGTCGGACGCGCCATCCGCCTCGCCCTCGCCAAGGACCCCGACGACCGCATCGGCTCCGCCTCCGACCTCATCGACCTCCTCGAAGGACGCCTCGATCTGCCCCCCGAGCCCCAAGCCGCCACCACCGCGCGCCCCCAGCTCATCAAGCCCCTCCTCCTCGGCGCCGCCGCCATCCTCCTCGTCCTCCTCGGCGTCGGCATCGCCGCCCTCCTCTTCAGCCACACCGACACGCCCGGAGACACCCCCGACGCCGGCGCCCTCCTCGCCCCCGTCCCCGCCACCCCCGACGCCGACGAAGCCGCCCCCGAACCCAACGCCCCCGACGCCGACGCGCCCCCTCTCGACGCCGACACACCCGACGCCGACACACCCGACGCCGCACACGCCGCGCACCACGACGCCGAACACCCCAGCGCGCCCGCCAGCGCGCCCGCCAGCACCCCGGCCACCGCGCCGCCCACCACCGCACACGGCGCCCCACCCCACGGCAACCCCCTGGAGAACGCCCGCCCCGACGCCCTCCCCACCACACGCCTCCACTTCGTCTCCGACCCCGCCGAGGCCCAGGTCACCGTCAACGGCATCCCCATCGGCGTCACCCCCTGCTCTCGCCTCGTCCGACGCGACGGCGGCGCCGTCGAGGTCCGCATCTCCAAGCTCGGCTACAAGACCGCCACCCTCCAGGTGCAGCCCACCGAGCCCATCCAACGCATCGACGTCAAGCTCCAACGCGGACGCCTCAAGCTGGACCCCTGAATGCCACCCCACCCCACCCCCCGCGCCGCACGCCTCGCGGCCCTCACCCTCGCCTTCGCCCTCGCCTTCACCTGCGCCCAGGCCACCACCGCCTACGCCCAGGCACCCAGCGACGCCGAGCAGGCCGAGGCCTTCTACCTCCAGGCCCTCCAGCTCTACAACGCCGGGCGCTACCGCGAAGCCCTCGACAGCTTCGACCGCGCCATCGAGCTGCAACCCGACCCCATCTTCTTCTGCAACCGCGGCGCCGTCCTCCTCAAGCTCAAAGAGCACCGCGACGCCCTCGCCGCGCTCCAGCGCTGCCGACGCGACCTCACCCCCGACGACCCCGAAGAGCTCCACAGCATCGACGCCGAGGTCCACGCCCTCGCCCTCAACGTCGAGGTCGTCTCCCCCAGCGCTCGCGCCATCGCACGACGCCACGCCGACGCCGACGCCCTCGCCGCCAACCCGCCCAACCTCGACAACGACCCCGTCCTCCACACCCTCGCCTGGGGCACCGGCGGCTTCGCCGTCCTCGCCCTCGGCGGCGCCCTCGCCGTAGACCTCCTCACCCTCTCCGTCATCGACGAGTACGAGGACGCCGCCGCCGCAGGCGACGACCCCAAGCGCTACAACGACCTCCAGAGCGTCATCCAGCAGCGACGCGTCCTCATCGGCTCCCTCCTCTCCGTCGGCCTCCTCTCCGCCGCCACCTCCGGGCTCCTCTTCTGGCTCACCCACGAGGAGCCCGGCGACCACACCGCACCCGCCGCCAGCGTCGAACCCCTCCCCGGCGGCGCCGCCGTCCACCTCGCGCTCCCCTTCTGAGCCACGCCATGCACGACCACGACGACACCCACCGCCCCCTCCTCATCCTCGACCTGGGCAACGTCGTCGTCGAGGAGTCCTCCTCCCACCTCGAGACCGCACGCCGCGCCGCGGGCGCCTACTTCGAAGAGATCTGCGGGATCGAGAACGCGCGGCGCCTCATCACCCCGGACCTCCTCTACGCCTTCGCACGCCTCCCCGGCTTCGAGCGACACCTCCCCCTCGCCTTTGTCCTCGTCTACCACATCCTCTCCTCCCTCGCCCCCACCCTCCGCCCACCACCCGCCCGCAAGACCCGCGCCGCCCAGGTCCGCGCCGCCTTCAAGCGCCTCGACCTCCGCCTCGGCATGCTCCAGGGCCTCGTCGAACGCAACATCGACGCCGACCTCGAAGCCATCGCCCAGGCCGGCGGCGGCATCCAGGGCGCCATCAAGGCCCGACGCCACGACTCCATCGAAGGCTACATCCTCCACACCGGCGAGATCGACCCCGTCGAGCGCAACGCCCCCGACTCCACCCCCGAGAACGCCCTCCTCCGCCTCTGCGAAGAGCACTACCTCGGGGACGACGCCTTCACCGAGATCTACGGCATCCCACCCTACCACCCCCGAGGCCCCGGCGTCGTCCACGACGAAGCCCCCCTCCTCTCCCCCGAGCAGGCCGACGCCTTCGCCCAGCACGCCGACCTCGCCCTGGTCGCCAACCGCCCCCCCAGCCTCGTCCGCCTCACCCTCGAACGCCTCCACCTCACCGACCGCTTCGTCGCCTGGGCCACCCCCGCCTCCGAGCAGGGCGCCATCCGACGCGGCGAGTGGATGCACCTCCACCCCCAGACCATCCACCTCGCCATCGAGCGCGCCCAGGCCCACACCGGACGCGCCTGGAGCCCCGAGGACATCCTCCTCGTCGTGGACTCCATCGACGACATCGAGCCCGCCCTCGACGCCGGCCTCCGCCCCATCGCCCTCGCCAACCCCCTCCACAAGCTCCGACCGATCTTCCGTGAGGCCGGCGCCCGCACCGTCATCGGACGCCTCGACACCCTCCTCCGCGGCCTGGAGCGGCGACAACGGCACAACGCCGACGCCGAGGATGAATAGATCCACGCCCCCAGACGTCTCTCCCTACATGGGATCGCGCGGCGGCTCCGCAGGCCTGCCGCCCCTGACCCTGCACGCGGGAGCGACGTATGCCCACCACACTCCAGAGACTCCACAACCTCCTCAAGCAGCCCGTCCTCCGCGCCCTCGCGGTCGCTGCCCTCGCGGTCCTCACCGCCGCACCCGTCCTCCTCGAAGCCGCTGAAGCCCAGGCCCAGCCCCGCTCCTCCGGGCGCTCCGGGCGCTCCAGCGCCTCACGCTCACGCTCCAGCGGCGCGCGCTCCTCCTCGCGCTCCCGCGCCTCGCGCTCGCGCTCTTCATCGCGCTCACGCACCAGCGCCCGACGCACCACCACCCGGCGCGCCACGCGCACCCGCGCCACGCGCACCCACACCACGCGCACCCGCAGCCGCACCACCTACCGACGCACCGCCTACTACGGCCCCCGCGCCGTCTACTACGGCCCCCGCGCCTACTACTACGGCCCGGCCTACTACGGCTCCTATGGCTACTACGGCTATTACGGCGCCCCTGTCTACCACACCACCGTCGTCCAGCGCGGCACCCCCGCCGACGACGGCCCCCGCGTCGTCACCGGCCTGGAGCGCGAGCGCGGCCCGCGCCCCTTCCTCGACATCGGCGCAGGCGTCGCCGCCTCCGCCTCCTCCGATCTCGGCGCACCCGCCCTCCAGCTCAGCCTCGGCATGCGCGAGGAGCACTTCGGCCTCGGCGTCGGCGCCCTCGCCTATTGGGGCGCCCCCGCCGACCCCAACGACCCCTACCCCACCTCGCAGCTCATGGAGATCGGCGGCATCAGCGCCGACGCCCGCGCCTTCCTCCCCCTCGGCCCCCTGGAGCCCTACGCCCTCCTGGGCTTCGGCTACTACAGCTTCGGTGAGGACACCCGCGGCTTCAGGCCCACCCTCGACATGGGCGTCGGCGTCAACCTGGAGCTGACCGACGGCCTCGCCGTCGGCGCGCGCACCACCTACAACCTCTACCTCTCCGACGCGCGCTTCAGCGACCCCGAGGCCCCCAGCCCCGAGGCCTTCTGGACCGGGCTCGCCACGGTGTCGCTGACCTTCTAGCGCCTACTCGCCCTGGAGCGCCCGCTGGCTCTCCCAGGCCGTGTACGCCAGGCGCGCGTCGCGGAAGCGGTTGCGACCCTTGAAGATGATGATGGCCCGCTGGTAGGCGCTGCAACGCGCCAACAGCTCGTCCATATCAAACTCGTCGAAGCGGCTCCGCGTCCCGCGCCGATCATAGAGCCGGAAGTACGCCGTGCCGCCCCGCGCAGGCGCCACCTCCAGCTCCTCGAACGGGTCCGTGATCGGCACCAGCCCAAGCTCCCGCGAGAGCGTCACCACCTCCTCGGCCTCCCAGAGCCCGTGGGGCTTCCACGACACCGCGCCCCGCCACTGCGGCGCCAGCTCCCGCGCGAACCACGCCACCTGGCGGCGGCTCGTCTCCGACGGCATGAACCCCAGCGGCGTCTCCACCGTGATCACCTTCGGGGAGAGCAGCTCCGCGCGGCGCACCGTCTCCGCCCACGCGCCCCGCACCGCCTCCGTGTCCTGGAGCATCCCGAACGACCCCGCCGCAAAGCCCTGCAGCGACGCCGGCTGCGACGACGCGTCCTCCACCGGCGACCCCACACCCCGCAGCGCCGGCATCGTGAACGCGAAGCCCCGCGGCGAGCGCGTCCGCCACTCGCTCAAGCGCTGATCCGTCAGCGTCGGCGCCAGCGCCTCCGTGATCTCCAGCGCGCTCAGCTGCCCGAAGTAGGCGTCGCGCGCCCCCATGATTTTATCGCACCCAATAAAAATATGCGTCATCTCAACATCTTGAGTCTTGAGCCCCGAAGGGGGGAGCTTGATCTCACCCAGGCGCAGCGCAGCCCGCCGCGCCCGGATCACGACAAACCATAACCTCCCACGCAACACAAGCCCACCTCACCCGCAGATGACGATGCTTCAGGCACAACCCTTGCCCTCACCGACGCGCCGAGGCATGGTGCGCGCGGCACAGCGCCCTCGCCTCACCCGCATGTCGCGCTGCTGCAACATGATGACGCAACAACACTGCAACACTCCGGAGGCCCTGCCCATGAACCTGCGCCACCTCGCCGCCCTCCTCCTCTTCGCTGCGCTCACCGCAGCGGCCTGCAAGAAGGAGGAGCCTGCGCCCCAGCCCCCAGCCCAGACCGAGCAACCCGCCAGCGCGGCGGCGCCGGCGAAGCCGCTGGATCAGGCCCTCGCCCTCACCGGCGCCTTCGCGCCGCTCCCCGACCACTGGGCCAAAGAGGGGCAGACCCCGGCCCAGGAGGACCTCGGCCGCGCCCTCTACTTCGAGACGCGCCTCTCGAAGAACCACGACCTCTCCTGCAACTCCTGCCACGGCCTCGCCACCTTCGGCGTGGACAACAAGCCCACCTCCACCGGCCACAAGGCGCAGCTGGGCGGTCGCAACTCCCCCACCGTCTACAACGCCGCGGGGCACTTCCGTCAGTTCTGGGACGGCCGCGCCGCCGACGTCGAGGAGCAGGCCAAGGGCCCCGTCCTCAACCCGGTCGAGATGGCGATGCCCGGCGAGGAGCAGGTGGTGGCGACGCTCAAGAGCATCCCGGGCTATGGGGAGCTCTTCAAGGCGGCCTTCCCTGGTCAGGAGGACCCCATCACCTACGACAACGCCGCCCGCGCCATCGGCGCCTTCGAGCGGCGCCTCACCACGCCCTCCCGCTGGGACGACTTCCTCCGCGGCAAGCACGACGCCCTCAACGACGACGAGCTCAAGGGCTTCCACCTCTTCGTGACCACGGGCTGCGTCGGCTGCCACAACGGCGCGCTGGTCGGCGGCACCTCCTACCAGAAGGTCGGCGCCGTCAAGCCCTGGCCCAACCAGAAGGACCAGGGCATCTTCGACCTCTCCAAGAAGGACGAGGACAAGATGATGTTCAAGGCCCCCAGCCTCCGCAACATCGCCAAGACCGGCCCCTACTTCCACGACGGCTCCGTCGCCTCGCTGGACGAGGCGGTCCGCCTCATGGCCTCCCACCAGCTCGGCCGCGACCTCTCCGCCGAGGACACCCGCCTCATCGTCGCCTGGCTCAACGCCCTCACCGGCGAGCCCAACGCCGACTACATCAAGGCCCCCACCCTCCCCGAGAGCGGCCCCGACACCCCCAAGCCCGACCCCACCTGAACCCCTCACACACCCTCCCCCCGCACACCCGTCGGTGCCCCCCCGTCACGGGGGGGCCGGGGCCGTTCGCCGGGCCGGGTGCCCGAGCCCGGCGTTACGGCCCCGGGGGG
>CAUJGC010000551.1 GCA_963169075.1 Myxococcota bacterium | reverse complement strand
GCCCTCCCCCCCCCCCCCGCCCCCGCCCCCCCCCGCCCCGCGCCACGCCCCACCCCGGCCCCCACCCCCTCCCACCCCCCCCCCCCCACCCCCCACCCCCCCCCCCCCCCCCCCCCCCCCCCCCCCCCCGCCCCCCCCTCCCCCCCCCCCCCCCCCCCGTGGGGGCGCCGCGCCTCCAGCCCCGCGCACCACGCCGACGAGCCGCAGCACGCCCGCACCACCTCCCGGAACGCCGGCGCGCTCAGCGTGTTCAGCCAGCGCAGCACCAGCCGCTCCCGAGCCTCCTCCGCCACACGCCCCAGCAGCCGCAGCCGGCTCACCCCGCCGTCCGGCACGATCCGCAGCCGCGCATGCGTCACCACGCCGTGCGACGCCACCTCCCGATGGAAGAAGTGACGCGCGTGGGCCTGGAGCTTCACCTCCGGCAGCAGCGGACGCCACTCCACCAGCTCCCCGTTCAGCGTCATCCAGTCCGCGCCCGGCGCGTAGCACACGTCGATCGAGCAGCGATCCGGGTAGTTCCCCTTGAAGTGGTTCGTGTCCACCTCCACCGTCGAGATCGTCCCCGGCGCCGCCAGCGCCAGGATCGCCCAGTCGTGCCCCGGCCCCCGACGACGACGCGTCTCCCACCCGTCCCCCATGTTCACCCCGCGCCCCGGCATGATCAGGTTCACCGGCGCACCGTAGTGCGCGTCGTTCGCGCCCACCGCGCGCCCGCCGTGCTCCGCCGCCGCCAGATCCACCTCCCCGCCGCTCCGCAGCAGCCGCGGCCACTCCGGCACCCCCTCGCCGTAGACCCGCAGCCGCGCCACGCCGCCGTCCGGGTAGATGTGCAGCCGCAGGTGCGTCACCCGACGCTCGCAGCGCGCCTCGATCACGTTCTTCGTGTCCCCCTTCAGCCCCGTCTTCGGCACCACCTCAAACCACTCCACCCCCTCCGAGAGCAGCTCCGCCGTCGAAGGACACCCCTCCACGCTCGCCGCCTCAATGGAGCACGACGCCGGGTAGTTCCCCGTGAAGAACGTCGTGTCCACCACCACCCCCCGGATCACCCCCGGCAGCCCCAGCCGGATGATCGCCCAGTCGTGCCCCGCCACCCGCTTCCGGCGCGACTCCCAACCGTCCATCCACTTCCCGCGATCCGTGTAGACCCCCTCCTTCCACACCGGCTCGCTCGCCTTGATCAGGTTCTCCTTCTCCGCGAAGAAGTCGTCCGTCGCATACTCCACCATCCCCCCCAGCTTCTCCGACGCCAGGTCCAGCAGCCCCGAGAAATCCATAGCACCTCCACCTCGTGTCATCTCACCTTCAACAACCTGCGCCCCGCGCGCCTCACGCCTGACGACGCAACATCCTCCCCCGAGGCAGCGCCGTCAAGGCGCCGTTCGCATACACCGTCTCTCCGCCCAGCAGCGTCGCCATCACCCGCCCCCGCACCGCCTGACCGTGGTACGGCGTCAGCTTGTGGCGATGGTGCAGCTGCGCGCCGTCCACCACCCACTCCGCCTCCGGATCAAACACGCAGAGATCCGCACGGCGCCCCGCCGCGATCACCCCCCGATCCCCCAGCCCCGCCAGCTCCGCAGGCCGCTGCGCCATCCATCGCGCCACATCCGCCAGCCCGAACCCCCGGCGACGACCCTCCGTCCACATCACCGAGAGCCCCACCTGCAACGACGCGATCCCACCCCACGCCGCCATGAAGTCCCCCGTCTCCTGACACTTCAGCGCAGGCGGTGACGGCGAGTGATCGCTCGCCACCAGATCGATCACCCCGCTCCGCAGCCCCTCCCAGAGCCCCAGCCGGTTGGACTCATCCCGGATCGGCGGCGCGCACTTGAACTCCGTCGCCCCGTCCGGGATCTGGCGATCCGAAAAATAGAGGTAGTGCGGGCAGGTCTCCACCGTCACCGGCAACCCATCCTGGCGCGCCTCGTCCAGCCGGAAGATCGCCCGCTGCGTCGCCAGGTGGACGATGTGGATGCGCACCCGGTGCACCTCCGCCAGCTCCAGCAGGAACGCGATCGCGTCCACCTCCGCCTCGTCCGGGCGCGTCTGCATATAGCTCCGGTAGAGGCGGCGCTCCTCCGCGCTCAACCCCTCCGCCCGCGACGCCGCCGCGTCGATCGCCTCCGGCGACTCCGCGTGGATCAAGAGCGGCACCCCAAGCTCCGCCAGGATCGGCGCCACCGCCCGCAGCTCCGCCTCCCCCACATGCTCAAACTCCGCCACCCCCGATGGCACCATGAACGCCTTGAACCCAAGCACCCCCGCCTCGATCAGCGGCCCCAGCTCGCAGGCGTTCCCAGGCACCACCCCGCCCCACACCCCCACGTCCACCCAGCAGCGCCCCTCCGCCGCCGCCCGCTTCGCCGCCAACCCCGCCATCGACGTCGTCGCCGGCACGCTGTTCAGCGGCATGTCCACCAGCGTCGTGATCCCGCCCGCCGCCGCCGCCTTCGTCGCCGTCTCAAACCCCTCCCAGGTGTCCCGACCCGGATCGTTGATATGCACGTGCGTGTCCACCAGCCCCGGCAGGATCGCCAGCTCCCCAAAGTCCTCCACCGGTAGCCCAAGCGTCTCGTCCCAGGACCCCACATGCGCGATCAAGCCATCCTCCCCCAGATGGATCGACGCCGGAGCGACGCCCTCCGCGAGCACCACCTGACGACTCCTCAACACCCGCGACGTGCTCATCCCTCACACCTCCCAACGATGAAAATAAACCACCTGGCGCCTACGCCTCACGGCTCACCACCCGCACGCTCCACACCCGCCCTGGACCCTCCTCCGCCTCAAAGCGCACGTCCACCGGCAGAAAGCGGCTGATCACCTCCGCGTTCGTCCGCGCGTGCAGCGACGGCGGCAACGAGCGGAAGCGACCCGCACCCGCCAACGCCAACAACAACATCAGCTGATCCGTCATGTGCACCCCCACCGGCGCGTCCACGCTCAGATAGTGGCGGTACGCGTCCACAGCCGCCTTCGCCACATCCTCCGCCTTCACCCCCTTCTCCCCGAACCCCGAAAAAACCTCCGTCACATACGGCCACTTCGCCCGGATCCACACGCAGTTCCCCGGACCCGCCGACGACTCCGCCTCCTCCACCCGCACCTCCCCGCCCGGCCACCCCAGCAGATCCACCAGCTTCCGCGCCTCGCGCTCCCCGATCGACCGCGGCAGGTGCGCCACCAGCGCGCACGCCTCCCGCTCCTCCACCTCGCCGCCCCGCTCCAGCAGCGCCAGCGGGCGCAGCTCCCCCCCCGCAGGCGGCGTGATCCGCGCCACAAAGCGCCCGCCACCCGCCGGATAGAAGCCCGGACGCTCCAGCTCCAGCTCCAGCCCCCCGCCCAGCCGACGCACCAGCGGCGCATACGCCGACGCCAGAAACTCAAAGGGCGGCGCCGACGGGTTGTGCGTCCCGCCCTCCAGCACCAGCCGCGACGGACCCGACGCCTTCAAGAGCGCTGGCATCACCGTCTGGAACACCAGCCCCGCCGAGCCCGCCGTCCCCACCGCGAAGTGATACTCCCCCGCCCGCAGCCCCTTCGGCGCAAAGCGCAGCGACGACGAGCGCAGCTCCGCCCCCTCCACCACCGCACCGCCCACCGCCGCCGCCGCCTCCACCGCCGTCAGGTGCTGACGCAGCAGCCCCGGGCGGCTCCGGTTCGCCCGGATCCCCTCGATCTCAAACGGCGTCCCCGTCACCAACGAGAGCGTCAGCGACGTCCGCAGCACCTGCCCCCCACCCTCCCCCATCGCGCCATCGATCTTCAGCATGACCACCTCTCCATACACCCCCACGCTCGCCGCCACCCTACTCCATCCCTCCTCACCTCCACAATCCCCCCGGCCCACCCCCCACGCGACACGGCGGAACCTTGACGCCCACCCCAGAGCGCCTCTAACGTCGTCATGACCCTGGCGCGCCCCCGCGCGCCGCCACCTCAAACCTACGGAGCACGGTACGGAGCACGGCTATGGCCACCCAACTCGGTGAGCTGCGCATTGAAGCGATCGACGGAAACACCCTCCACGGCTGGTTCGAGAGCCTCAACGACAAGAATGTCTACAACGGCAACCCCGGCTGGGGCGCCATGTTCCTCGCAGACGCCTACACCGCCTGCGACTCCCCCGAGGGACGCCTCGGGGACCTGCTCACCGAAGGCGGCGAGCACGCCCTCCAGGCCCACATCACCTCCGTCCGCTTCAAGACCCCCAACCGCTCCTCCACCTACTTCACCCTCACCGCCCGCGACCCCGCCCTCTTCGAGGGCCTCTTCCCCACCTCCTGGGACAGCTACTACGTCGGCTAGACCGCACCGCGCGCGCCACGACCCACCAGCCCCACACCCACCTACAAGGCCCTACATGCCTCGTCGCAAGCTCGTCATGATCGGTCTGCCCGGCACACGCCTGGACAACGGGCAGGGGCCCCTGCGCTGGGAGAAGTGGCGACCCACCGTCGCCCTCGGGCAGCACGAAGACCTCCGCATCGACCGCTTCGAGCTCCTCCACCTCCCCAAGCACCAGGAGCTGGCCGAGCACCTCCAGGACGACCTCCGCCTCGTCTCCCCCGAGACCGAGGTCCGACTCCACGCCGTCCACTACGGCGACCCCTGGGACTTCGAGGGCGTCTACGAGGCCCTCCACACCTTCGCACGCGCCTACCCCTTCGACACCGACCACGAGGACTACCTCGTCCACATCACCACCGGCACCCACGTCGCCCAGATCTGCATGTTCCTCCTCACCGAGGCGCGCTTCTTCCCCGCCCGCCTCCTCCAGGCCTCCCCGCCCGAGCGCTCCCAGCACGTCGGACCCGGCGACTACCGCATCATCGATCTCGACCTCTCCCGCTACGACCGCCTCGCCTCCCGCTTCGCCCAGGACACCCAGGAGGCCCGCTCCTTCCTCAAGGCCGGCATCGAGACACGCAACGAGCGCTTCAACCGCCTCATCGAGCAGATCGAGCGCGTCGCCATCGCCTCCCGCGCCCCCATCCTCCTCACCGGACCCACCGGCGCCGGCAAGACCCACCTCGCCAGGCGCATCTTCGAGCTCAAGAAGTCCCGACGCCAGGTCTCCGGCGACTACGTCGAGGTCAACTGCGCCACCCTCCGCGGCGACGCCGCCATGTCCGCCCTCTTCGGACACCGCAAGGGCGCCTTCACCGGCGCCATCTCCGACCGACCCGGCCTCCTCCGCGCCGCCGACAAGGGCCTCCTCTTCCTCGACGAGATCGGAGAGCTCGGCCTCGACGAGCAGGCCATGCTCCTGCGCGCCATCGAGTCCGGCGTCTTCCTCCCCGTCGGCTCCGACAAGGAGGTCCACTCCGAGTTCCAGCTCATCGCAGGCACCAACCGCGACCTCCGCGCCGAGGTCGTCAAAGGTCGCTTCCGCGAAGACCTCCTCGCCCGGATCGACCTCTGGACCTTCGAGCTGCCCGGCCTCCGCGACCGCCTCGAAGACATCGAGCCCAACCTCCGCTACGAGCTCGACCACTACGCCCGCAAGAACGACTCCCTCGTCACCTTCAACAAAGAGGCCCGACACCGCTTCATCAAGCGCGCCACCGCCCCAGACGCCGCCTGGCGAGGCAACTTCCGCGACCTCAACGCCGCCATCACCCGCATGGCCACCCTCGCCCAGGGCGGACGCATCACCCCCGAGGTCGTCGATGAGGAGTTCGAGCGCCTCCAGCGCGCCTGGAGACGCGACGCCGACACCCCCACCGCCCAGGCCGACGCCCTCCTCGTCCGCCTCATCGGTCAGGTCGCCGCCGACCACCTCGACCGCTTCGACCGCGTCCAGCTCGCGGACGTCATCACCGTCTGCCGCGCCTCCAACACCCTCTCCGACGCCGGACGCGCCCTCTTCGCCGTCTCCCGCACCCAGAAGACCTCCAGCAACGACGCCGACCGCCTCCGCAAGTACCTGTCACGCTTCAATATTCTCTGGGAGAGCATCAAGTCGCTGGAGTGACCCGCCCCTACCGCCACAACCCGCGCCACACCAGCCCGCTCATCACCCACGCCGCCATGCTCGTCACCGTGGGCGCCCCCCCAGGAGCGCGACGTCCACCGCGTCCTCGCCCCACATCGAGACCAGGAGCCCCCACGACGCCACCCCCAGCGGCCCCATCACCAACACCGCGCCCGCGCCGTGCGCCCACACCCAGCGCGACCCCCGCACCCGCGACGACCGCGCCAGCAGGTAGCTCAAGAGCGCCAGGTGCAGCACCCCCAACACACCCACCAGCGCGATCACCCCAAGCACCGTCAGGATCACCGCGACCAACCCCTCCGGGTTGTGCGCCCACGCCGCCTGCGGCCACGCCAGCGCCGACGCGGCCACGCCAAGCCCCACCCACCGCCGCACCTCATCCTGCTCACCGATCCCTGAACATCACCGTCCATCCCCCGTCCACCACCACCTCGCCGCGCTGGTTCACGATCTCCGAGGTGAACTCCACCACGCCCCGCCCGCCCTTCGACGACGGCTTGACCTCCTTCACCGTGAGCTGGAGCAGGATCGTGTCCCCGAAGAAGACCGGCGCCTTGAAGTTGGACGTGATGCTCATCAGCGCCAGCGTCGTCCCCTCGAAGATCCCCAGGAGCTGCCCAAGCCCCGTCGAGATCGCCACCGACAGCATCCCGTGCGCCACCCGCTGCTTGAACGGCGTCCCCTCCGCGAACACCGCGTCCGTGTGCAGCGGGTTGTAGTCCCCCGAGAGCCCCGCGAAGTTCACCACGTCCGCCTCCGTCACCGTCCGACGCGGCGACGTGAAGCGCTGACCCACCGTATATTCCGAGAAATACATACCCATCGCTTGATATCTCCTTTAGAAGGGGAGCGCCGCGCTGGCGCTCAGAAGGTCTGGAGCACCCCGAGGCCATAGCAGGCCACCGTCGGCTCCGTCGGCACAAAGAGCGTGATCAACCCCTGATCCCCGTACGTCAGGTGGGGGTGGTCCAGCGGCGAGTCCTCGGCAAACTGGAGGAGCGGCACCAGAGGGCCCTCCCCGAACTCGCCCTGCGCCGTCACCCGGCGGGTGACGCTGGCGGGCTCCCCGCCCAGCCCCGGCCAGAGGCGGCGCACCATGTCGTCCTCGACGGGGTTGTGGGGCGCGGTGGTGCGCTGGGCGAAGCCGCTGTGCAGCCGCACCAGCGGCACGTCGCGCCCGTGCAGAAAAAGCTCGGCGTCCACCGTCGCGGGCTGACCGGCCAGCCGCAGCGTCCGGTGCAGGCTCTCCTGCATCCACGCGCTCCGCAGCGCGTCCGGCGACGCCACCTCAAAGCGCTCGTCGCGGAGCCCCCGCACCGTCGTCAGCTGCTCCTGGCGGATCGTCTCCAGATCCCCCTCAAAGGGGTGGTACTCCATGTGGCCCACACGCCCCTTCGGGCCGCGCCAGAGGAGGCTCGCCTTCAGGAGCGACCCCTCCTCCGGCGCGCGCAGCTCGTCGGGGCCGCGCTGCACCAGATCCAGGCACGCCACCGCGAAGATGTCCGGCTCCCCCGGACGCACCAGGCAGACGTAGTGCGGCGACTCCACCGCAGGCACCTGCCACAGCGTCGCCAGGCGGCACGGCTGCCCCTCAAAGACCGCCGGGCCGAAGACGAAGATCCGCCCCTCCGGACCGCCGGGCAGCAGCGGGTCCAGCGCGCTCGGCACCTGCGCCACGCACACCATCGGCTGGTTCAGCTCCGGATCCCGGGGCACCGGGCGCGGCTGGTGCCAGAGCGGCAGCCCGCCCACCCGCGCCGCGCTCGACGGCGCACCCCGCAGCGCCTCATGCTGCGCGCCGGGCGACGACGCGAACACCCACCGCGCGATCCGCTGCTCCAGCGCCGCAGCCTCCTCCGCCAGCCGAAGCTCCACCAGCTCCGCCAGGAGCGCGCCCGCCAGATCCTCCCGCGACGCCGCAGCCACCGCCGCGGCCCGCACCGCCTCGACGTATTGACGCGCCGCCGCCTCATGGGGAAACTCCCGGCAGGTCGCCTCCCAGGCCGCCTCGACGCCGGGGTCCACCCCCTCCTCCCGCTGCGCCTCGGCCACGTCATCCACCGCCAGCCCCAGCGTGTAGACCCGGCCCTCGCGCTGAACCAGCAACGCCACCCCCTCCGCTGCGGACTCGGCGCCGCGCACCTCGTAGACCTCCATGCTCGCTCCTCGACGCCTCCCGGCCCGCTCGCTCCTCGCCACGCCGCGCCGCTCCCCCGGACGACGGCGCGCACTATACCTCCTCTCGACACGGCTGACCACACCATGACCACCTCCTTCGCCCACGTCGTCGGCTTCGACGACGCCCCCTTCCCCCGCGACGCCCGCGGCCCCGTCCTCACCGTCGGCGTCGTCATGTCGGATGCCCGCATCGACGGCATCCTCTCCACCCACATCTGGCGCGACGGCGCAAACTCCACCCAGAAGATCGCGGAGTGCGTCAACACCTCCCGCTTCCGCCCCCACCTCCAGCTCCTCCTCTTCCAGGGCATCGCCCTCGGCGGCTTCAACGTCCTCGACCTCCAGGCCCTCCACCGCGAGACGCAGCTCCCCGTCCTCGTGGTCGCCCGCAAGGCCCCCGATCTCGACGCCATCCGCGACGCCCTCCTCCAGCACGTCCCCGGCGGCGCCCGCAAGTGGCGCCTCATCCAGCAGGCCGGCCCCATGGAGCCCTGCGGCGATCTCTTCATCCAGCGCCAGGGCCTCTCCTTCGACGAGGCCGCCCACGCCCTCCAGCGCACCACCCTCCACGGCCACATCCCCGAGCCCCTCCGCCTCGCTCACCTCATCGGCGGCGGCGTCACCCGGGGCCAGAGCCGCGGCCGCGCCTGAAGACACAGGAGAGAGCAGAGATCAGAGCTTCGCGCCGCAGCGGTGGCAGAACCTGGCCTCATCGACGTGCTCATCCAGGCCGCACTGGTCGCAGTGCTGGGTGTTGGTCTGCTTCTGAGCGCGGGAGACCTCGACGCTGAGGATCCCGGTGGGGACCACGATGATGCTGTAGCCGAGGAGCATCATGACGACCGCGAGGAGCTTCCCCAGCGGGGTGACGGGGGTGATGTCGCCATAGCCGACGGTGGTCATGGTGACGACGGTCCAGTACATGCTCTGGGGGATGCTCTCGAAGTCAGACTCAGGGCCGCCCTCGACGAGGTACATCAGCGCGCTCAGGATCACGACGAGGATCGCCACCCCGTAGAGGAAGACGCCCATCTTGGCGCGGGAGGCGAAGAAGGCGTGGCGAAGCTCGCTCATCTCATCGAGCATCTTCGCCATCTTGAGGATGCGGAAGATCCGGAAGAGCCGCAGCGCGCGGATCGTCAAGAGCGCCTGCACCCCGGGTACAAAGAAGGCGATCCAGGTCGGGAGGATGGAGAAGAGGTCGATGAGCCCATAGAAGCTGAGGATGTAGCGCAGCGGGCGCTTGATCACCAGCATGCGCAGCGCCAGCTCGACGGTGAAGAGGGCTGTCACCACCCACTCGCTGATCCAGAGGAGCTGGATCATCCATTCGGGGAGCCCCGGCACCGTCTCCATCGCGACCAGCGTCACGCTCAGGACGATCAGGACGAGGAGGACGACATCAAACGCCTTCCCGGCGGGGGTGTCGGCCTCGTAGATGATCGCGTGGAGGCGCTTGCGCCACCCGCCTTCGGCGTAACGTGGATCCTCGATGGGGCCTCGCTCGGACATGCGTCGCTTCACCTCGCGCGGGGGGCATGACGCGCTCGGGGAGCGCGCGATGAATGTAATGCGAGGGAGGGGCGTTCGTCCAATCCGCTCCATGCGACGCATGACCCCTTGCGCAGCGCGGCGCGACGACCCATATACTCAGAGTGTTCATAAGCTCCTCCGGCAGCGTGCGGCTGGTCTGGGGGGGCGTCTACCCACCCAGCGGAGGAGCGCGCATGAGCGAGAACCGGAACCGGAAGATCCCCGTCACCGAGCGTCAATTTCTCTGGGTGCAGGACGACGACAAAGGCGAGGTGGTGCTGCATGTGGGGCCGACGATGGTGTCTCCGACGGCGGCCGATCGGGTGGTGATCGGTGACGGCGAGGGCGGCTTCCGGGAGGACGTGTCAGGCCGTCCGCAGCGGATGGTGGAGCTGAACGACGGGCAGTACGCGGTGCTCTACAACCCGCTGATGGAGCACGACGAGGGGGCCAACGGGCGCTTCAAGTCGGGGCGTAACGAGGCGAGGCCGCTGAAGAACGGGACGCGGCACATGATCCCGGGGCCGTGCTCGTTCTACCTGCGGCCGGGGCAGCGGGTGGAGATCCGGGACGCGCACGAGCTGGGCTCCAACCAGTACCTGGTGGTGAAGGCGTATGGGGACGTGGACCAGACGGCGCCCTACTACGCGATCACGGCGCGCTCGGCCACGATCACCACGGCGACCGCCGAGGACACGGTGCAGCCCCAGAAGCTCAACATGGAGGAGCCGCTGGAGAACATCGCGCTGACGCGGGGTCAGCTGATCGTGATCCGGGGGCTCGACACCCAGTTCTACATCCCGCCCACGGGGGTGGACGTGGTGCCGGACCTCTCGGTGGACTCCGCCGGGACGCGCCTGACCGCCGAGGTCGCCCGCAAGCTCCTCCACGCCATGCCCGCGAGCGGGGCGGCGCGGGACGACGCGGACGACGAGTACGGCGAGGGGCTCGCGCTGAACGAGCTGGGGCTCGCGCCGGAGGAGATGGTTCAGCAGATGGTGAACATCGCGGTGGAGGAGAAGGTCTTTGAAGACCCCAACCTCAACCGGGTCAAGCACAAGGTGGCCCAGCGCAAGGGGGGCGCGGTCGAGCAGACGGCGCGGCTGCGCCAGGCGGTCGCCCGGCCGGGCCTCCCGGCGCCCGCACCCGAGCCCCAGCCTGCCGAAGCGGGCATCGAGGGGATGTCGCGGGACGACATCAACCAGCTCCTCAGCAGCGACGTGCACCGCCGCGCCCTGGAGCGGGAGGTCCGCAAGGCGCGCCTGGTGCGCCAGGCGGTGGTGCTGGGCGAGAAGGAGTTCTGCGTCATCCTGGACGCCGACGGCAAGAAGCAGATCAAGGTGGGGCCGGCCCGCGTCTTCCCGGGGCCGTACGACTCGTTCATGGCGGAGGGCTCGGACAACCGCGTCTACTATGCCTACGAGCTGCTGCCGCAGCGCGGCCTCTGGCTGCGCTTCATCGCGCCGATCTCCCGCGAGCGCCTGGAGAAGCGCCTCCCGCGCGGCTTCGAGCTGGACCGCGCCGCCTACGAGCCGGGGGACGAGCTGATCCTCACCGGGGTCAACTCCTTCTTCTTCCCCTTCAACGAGATCGAGATCCTGCACCCGCTCACGGGGCAGCCCCATGTGGGCAACGATCACCACGACGTCTTCATCGAGGCCATCGGCATCGACCAGAAGAGCGGCATCTATGTGAGAGATCTCTACACGGGAGAGGCTCGGCTTATTCGTGGTAAGCAGAGCTATATGGTGGACCCCCGCAAGGAGGTCCACATCACCCGCACCGTGCCGGCGGACCAGTGGAACCTCATCATCGCGGAGAACGAGCCCCACAAGCGCACCCCGAGCGCGGTGACGACCCCGTGGGCGATCTCGGTGCAGGTGCCGCACAACATGGCCTGCATGGCGACCTCGGCCACCGGCAACCGGGTCATCGAGGGGCCCTGCGTCGAGCTGCTGGAGTATGAGGAGACGCTGGTGGTCCTCGCGCTCTCCAGCGGGTGCCCCAAGAGCGACGACCGGACGATCCGCACCTCGTTCCTCCGGGTCCGGGGCAACCGGGTCACCGACATGATCCGCATCGAGACGGCGGACTTTGTCGAGATCGACGTCCGCGTCTCCTACCGCGTCACCTTCGAGCCCGAGCACCGCGACCTCTGGTTCAACCACGAGAACTACGTCGGCCTCCTCTGCGACCACATGCGCTCGCTGGTCCGCAACCGCGGGCGTCAGATCCCGCTGACGGAGCTCTGGATCAACCTCTCGACCCTGATCCGCGACATCGTCCTGGGCGAGAAGACCGAGCAGGGCCGCGCCGGGCGCCTCTTCCCCGACAACGGCTTCCGCGTCACCGAGGTCGAGGTCCTCAGCGCCGAGATCCTCGACGAAGAGATCGGCCACTACCTGGAGGAGGTCCAGCGCGAGTCGGTGGCCCTGGTCATCAGCGACCGCCAGGCCACCGAGAAGCTCCGCTCCGACCGCCTCCGCCACGAGCTGGAGAGCCAGCGCCTGGAGCTGCGCCGCGAGGCCAGCTCCCGACAGGCCGAGCTGGAGACCCAGCGCGCCGCCCTGGTCATGGAGCGCGAGCTGGCCCGCGAGCGCGAGCGCCTCCAGGCCGCCCTCACCCGGCTCAAGCAGGAGGCCGAGGCCCAGGCCAGCGCCGACCGCCTGCGCAACGACGAGGCGATCCGCCATCAGGAGGCCCTCAACGCCCTCCAGATCGCGCTCCTCCAGGCGCAGTCGGCGGCCACGGTGGCCGAGCGCGAGGCCGTCCAGCCCGCCCTCGTCGAGGCCCTCACCGCCGCAGGCGACAAGGTGCTCCTGGGCGAGGTCGCCCAGAACATGAACCTGATCAGCCTCTTCAAGGGCAAAGACGTCGGCTCCATCCTCTCCGACGTCCTCGGCAACCTCGCCGTCCGCCGCACCCTGGAGCACCTGCTCCCCGAGGGCGCCGAGGAGTGAGCGGGGGGTTCGGGGGGTGATCTCACCCCCCGGCCGCCGGAGGCTCCTTCCCTTTTGAGCGC
Source organism: Myxococcota bacterium (assembly GCA_963169075.1). Classification (GTDB taxonomy): domain Bacteria; phylum Myxococcota_A; class Bradymonadia; order Bradymonadales; genus CAUJGC01. The sequence continues at coordinate 2 of CAUJGC010000551.1, read as the reverse complement.
GA
>CAUJGC010000550.1 GCA_963169075.1 Myxococcota bacterium | reverse complement strand
TAACTTGCGGGGGTCGTGGGTCATGATGTCGCCGGGCGGGGCGGGGTGCGGGGGGGCGTGTTTGGGGGGGGTGGTGCCGGCGCCGCCGCGGCCGAGGAGGACGGTGTGCTGCTCGGCGTCGCGGGCGATGAAGCCCTGGGTGAGGACGGCGTCGGCCTGGAGGCTGGCCCAGCGCTGGCTCAGGGCCGGGTCGTGGTCCCAGGCGCAGGTGGCGGAGAGGTAGCGCCGGTGGGGGGTGCCGAGGGGGTCGGGCTCGGCCTGGAGGGCGTCGCGGGCGTCCTCCCAGCAGACCTTGAGGTCGCGCTGGGCGTTGAGCCAGGCGGCGCCGAGGCGGGTCGCCATCAGCTCGCCCTGGGCCATGACGCGGGCCTGGAGGCGCGGGCTGGTCTCTCCGACGAGGGAGGCGCCGACGGCGAGGCGCTCCAGCTCCTGGAAGCTCTCGCGGAGGAGGTCCTGGGCGTCGAGGCCCATGTCCGCCGCGAGGGCGTCGTGGCGCTGGCGGAGGGTCTGGAGGAGGGGCGCGTGGCGGCCCTCCAGGGCCGCAGGCAGGAGCGCGTCGAGGAGGTTGGAGACGCCGGAGAGGGCGGAGCAGACGACGACGACGGCCAGTCCTTCGGCGCGGCGCGCGGCGATGACGTCTGCGATGGTCTGCCACCGCGCCAGCGTCGAGACGCTGGTGCCTCCAAACTTGACCACGACCCAGGGCTGCATGGGGCCTCCGGCTGAGGGACGGTTCATTTCGATGACGCGCCGCGTCGAGCGCAAGTGCCCTGGATAGCTGCACTCCCGCGGCGCGTCAACTCAGCAGGCGGCGGACGGATCAGATGGCGGCGATGAGCTTCTGCAGCTCGCCGTTCTGGTACATCTCCATGAGGATGTCGGAGCCGCCGAGGAACTCGCCCTTGACGTAGATCTGGGGGATCGTCGGCCAGTCGGAGAAGTCCTTGATGCCCTGGCGCAGCTCCGGGTCCGCGAGGATGTTGACGCCGTGGACCGGCTTGCCAAAGCTCTGGAGGATGTTCGCCGCGCGAGCCGAGAAGCCGCACTGCGGCATCTCCGGGGTGCCCTTCATGAAGAGGACGATGGGGTGGGCGTCGATGATGGCCTGGATCTGATCGTGGATGGAGCCCTGAGCGGCAGGCGCCGCCGGCTTGCCCGAGGCGATAGGCAGGGAGAACTTGCTCATGTGCTATGCTCGCTGGTGAAGTGTCCTCGCCGCCTCAAGGCGTCCGCGTCTTGAGGGAGAGGGCGTGGAGGGTCCGGTTGAGGAGGTGCGGCGCCAGGGCCTCCTTGACGAGGCGGTGCTGGCGCAGGAGGGGGAGGTCCTTGAAGTGCGCGGAGGTGACCTCGATCTGCCAGTGGTCCTGGGTGCCGGTGAGGTCATAGCAGACGACCTCGGCGTCAGGGAGGGCCGCGCGGATGGCGGCCTCGATCGCTTCGGGTTCCATAGCTCCTCCGCCTCGTCAGGGGCCTGCGCCCGGCGGGAGAGTATAGCAAAGATGGACCTTGGACGTCTACATTGAGTTGGCCGCCGCCCGCTCCACCCCACACGGGGCAGCGCGCGGCGGGTGATCTGGCGAGCAGGAGGAGCGAGGATGGAGGTGAGGCGCCTGGAGTCGGGGTCGATGCTCTCGCCGTTCGGAGAGCCGGTGCGCGCGTCGCTGGTGGCGAACGAGGCGCTGGAGCGCTTCCAGGCGCGGGCCATCGCAGGGGCCGGGCTGACGCTGGCGGAGGGCTTCGGAGAGGGGGCGCCCCCCGGGGGGGCGCTGGCGCTCTTCGACGACGTGCTGGTGTCGCGGGAGGCGCTGCGCGCGTTCGCCGCCGCCGCGCCAGGCCAGGGGCGGGCGGTGTTCGCGCTGGGGGCGTCGCTCTTCGCCCGCTCGACCCGCGCGGGCCAGGGGAACGTCCGCGAGGCGGTCGATGGCGCGGAGGTGGAGCTGATGGATCTCTTCTGGCTGCCGCCCGGGGAGCGCCCCCCGACGGGGGCGCGGGAGGAGGTCGCGGCGGCGCTGCGGGCGGGGGCCCGCCGGGTGGTGATCGACCCGAAGGAGACGATCTGGCGGCTGCCGGTGCCGCCGGGCTACTTCGGCCAGGATGAGCTGGAGATCGCGCTGGCGGCCCGCCCGGCGCTGCGGGTGCGGCACTGGATGCACCTCCTGCGGGCGAACCAGCTGGCGATCGGGCTGCGGTGGGGGGAGCAGCCGCGGTGGCGGCTGGTGCTCCAGGGGCTCTGGGCGGCGCTGCGGGCGATGAGCCTCAACAAGCACCGCGTGCTGGGCAAGCTGAACGTCATCGGCAAGGGGTGCGACATCCACCCCACGGCGGTGGTGGAGGGGAGCGTCCTGGGGGATGGGTGCGTGGTGGGGCCCTACGCGCGGGTCCACTTCTCGACGCTGGGGGAGCGGGCGGTGGTGCAGGGCGGGGCCCAGGTGCAGCTCTCGACGGTGGGGAGCCGGGCGATGGTGAGCCAGAACGTGTTCGTGAACTTCTGCGTGCTCTACCCGGGGGCCGGGGCGGGGGGGAACCTCCAGCTGACGATCCTGGGGCGCGGCGCGGTGACGACCATCGGGACGTGCATCCTGGACACGCACTTCGGGCCGCCGGTGAAGGTCGGGCTGGGGGCCGAGCTGATCGACAGCGAGCAGCCCTTCCTGGGGTGCGCGCTGGGTCACGGGGCGGTGGTGGGCTCGGGGGTGTGGATCCCGGCGGGGCGGGAGATCCCCAGCGGGGTCAAGGTGGTGCGCGACCCGGCCCACGTCGGCGGCAAGCTCGACCCGGAGGCGGCGGGCGCGGAGCTGCTGACGGTGCGGGACGGGCGCCTGGTGCCGCTCACTCGACGATGACGCCGACCTCCAGGAACTGATAGCTGTTGTTGCCGTGGTTATCGACCTGGAGGACGACCGGGGTGCCCGCAGGCCACGCCTGGGGGACGATCCAGCGCTCGGTGACGAAGGCCGCTGGGCCGAGGGTGACGGTCTTCTCCCAGACTGGCGCGCCGCCGACGGCGAGCCCGAGGTGGGCCGTGTCGCCCGCAGCGCCGTCGATCTGGAAGTGGAAGAGGCGGATGATGCCGACGTCGCCGGGCTGGAGGGGGAGGAGGAGCGGGCCGCGGGCCGCGTGGTAGTTGCAGCGCCAGGTCTCGACGTAGAAGGAGTCGGCGCCCTCGTAGAGCTCCCAGCCGGTGGCGGGCGGGGTGGAGGCGTTGTCGCAGCGGACGGCGTCGGGGCGTCGCGCCGCGAAGGGGTCGCCCGCCGGATCGAGGACGGGCTCCAGGGTCCGCAGGTTGATCAGGCTGTAGCGACCGGGCAGGCGCGGCTCCTCCAGCGGCTCGCCGTCGTCGGCGCACCCCGCCAGCACAAGCAGCGCCAGCGCCATCAGGCGTCGAGGCATCATCCAGGCTCCCGAGAGGTTGGGGGTCTGGGGGGGCTCCCCCCAGCCGCCGGAGGCTCCCGAAGACCCTTCAAAAAATCATAAATAAATATAAATTTATATAACTTTATATTTATTTATGTTGCGAGGGTCG
>CAUJGC010000549.1 GCA_963169075.1 Myxococcota bacterium | reverse complement strand
GACGGGTCGCTGGGCGCGAGCGCAGCGAGGGGGTGGCGAGCGAGCGCAGCGAGCGAGGATCATGTCGGTGTCCCCCCGTCCCGGGGGGGACCGGGGCCGTTCCGCCGATGGAGCGCAGCGAAGTCGGCGGTTACGGCCCCGGGGGGGTTGCCCCGCGCTCGGGGAGGGGCTAGTCTGGCGCGCGGGGTGAGGGCGTTGGGGGAGGGGAGGCGGAGCGGATGGCGCGGCGTTGGGTGGTGGGGCTCGGTGTGGCGGGGGTCGCGGCGATGGCGTGGTGCGGCGCTGCGCAGGCGGAGCCTGGACACGAGGTGACCTGGGCGCTCGGGGGGCGGATGGGAGTGAACGCGAGCCTCTTGACGCCGCCGGACCTCATCGCGGAGCCCAACCCGCCGATCCCGGCCTTCCTGGGGAGCGGCGGCGGGGTGGGGTTGAGCGCCGAGGCGCTCTATGCGGACGTGGTGGGTCTTGGGGCGGAGCTTTGGACGGTGAGCACGGGGGGGCGGGGGCGCTATCGCTTCGTGAGCGCGCAGGGCTCGTATGTGGTGGAGCAGCGCCTGGAGGCCAGCGAGCTTCAGGTGCCCCTCCTGGTCAAGGGGCAGCTCCCGCTGGGCCGCGTGAAGCCCTGGCTGGCGCTTGGGTACACCGCGATCTTCCAGACCAGCGCGACCTACGCGGTCGAAGCCCCCGTCCAGACGGCGATCCTCTCGCCGGAGCCCGCCAGCTACGGCCTCTGGACAGCGGGGCTCGGGATCACAGTGGAGGTGGAGCGCTTCCGCTTCCCCGTGGAGGTCCGGGGCGGGTGGCGCTCCCTCTCCGGGGATCCGGCGGCGCGGGCCGCCTGGGCCTACATCCCCGATGAGAGCGGTGCGGGGACGCTGACGCAGCTCTCGGTGGGGGCTGCCTGGGAGGCGCAGCTCTGGGTGGTGGTCGGGGTCCACTATGGCGGTTCGTGGGCTTTTTAGCCGCGGCGTCCTCTTGCGCGCCAGCGTAAGACCCGGCATCTTGTCCCGCGATCACCGGACCTCGGTGATTGTTTGCGTGTGTGGACACTGCTTCTCAGATTGCGGGCGTGCTCCGCGAGCCGGGAAACATTACTTTGCCTCTCCGCTGAGGCGCGCGTGCGCCGCCTCATGACGTGAGCCATCCCAAGGAGTTGATGATATGAAGACGCTGACGCTGAAGATGATGGTGGTCGCGGGCCTGCTGGCCGGTCTGGGCCTGGGCGCTGCCTGCAAGAGCGAGATCGACGACAAGGCCGCCGCCAAGGTCGAGGACGTCAAGAAGGACGACGCGGCCGCCACCAACGGCGGCGAGATGAAGAAGGACGACATGGCCGCCACCAACGGCGGTGAGATGAAGAAAGAGGAGCCCAAGGCTGCCGAGGCGGCGGGCGCCTTCAAGCTGGACAGCGCGAGCACCATCGGCTTCATCGGGGCCAAGGTGACGGGCGACCACAAGGGCGGCTTCAAGACCTTCGAGGGCTCGGCGGACGTGGCTGACGGCAAGCTGAGCGCGCTGATGGTGACGGTGCAGACCGACTCCATCTTCTCGGACGCCGAGAAGCTCACCGAGCACCTCAAGTCGCCCGACTTCTTCGACACCGCCAAGTTCCCGACGGCCACCTTCAAGCTGACCGAGGCCACCGAGGACAAGAAGGAGGGTCAGACCCACATGGTCGCCGGTGAGCTGATGATGCACGGCGTCACCAAGAAGGTCACCTTCCCCGCCAACGTCGAGGTCACCGACGGCGAGATCAAGGCCAAGGCCGACTTCAAGGTCAACCGCAAGGACTTCGAGATCGTCTACGCTGGCAAGCCCGACGATCTGATCAAGGACGAGGTGGCCCTCCAGCTCGACCTGACCTTCAAGAAGTGATCGAGCCCGCTGCGGCTTGACGACCTCCGGCCCGTAAGGGCCGGAGGTCGTCGTGTCTCTGGGGTCAGCTCGCCGGGTGGGCGATCAGCGCCCGCGTCTCCTCCGGCGACGCGGGCTCCCGGCCTGCGTCGCGGAGGGTCTGGACGAGCGCCTCGATGAGCGCGCCGTTGTGGGCCGCGCGGCTGCCGTCGGGGAGGTAGAAGGTGTCCTCCAGGCCGGTCCGGAGGTGGCCGCCCAGCTCCGCGACGCGGCGATGGATGGGCCAGACCTCCTCGCGGCCGATGACGATGGCCTGCCAGCGGGCGGCGTCGGGGGCCTCCTCGATCAAGATCGGCAAGAGATCCGCCCGGGCGGGCATCCCCGAGGCGACCCCCATGACGAAGGACACATCCGCCGGCCTCGGCAGGATGCCGACCTCGTGGTACATGGAGAGGGAGCGGACGATCCCCAGATCGAAGCACTCGCATTCGGGGGTGACCTTCAGGTCGCGCATGGCGGCGAGGAGTCGCTCGATCTTCTCGACGGTGTTGTCAAAGAGCATGGGGGGCCAGGCCCAGCGCCCGCCGGAGCGGGTGCGGAGGTAGTTCAGCGAGCCGGCGTTCATAGCGGCCAGCTCGGGGCGAGTCCGCTCCAGGCAGGCCAGCGGCCCTGAGATGTCGTCGCCCACCACCCCGGTGGTCATGTTGATCAGGGCCTCGGGGACCTCGGCGCGGATGGCGTCGGTGATGGCGGCGGCGACCTCGGGGTCCCAGGAGGGCATCCGCCCCAGGCCGGGCTCCTGGCGTCGGAAGTGGATGTGCATGACGGTGGCGCCGGCGTCGAAGGCGCGGCGCGCCTCGCGGGCCATCTCCGCCGGGGTGACGGGGACGGGGTGCTGGGCGGGGTCGGTGAGGACGCCGGTGAGGGCGCAGGTGATGATGGCCTTGTCAGTCATGGTGCGGCTCCTGGCGGGGGTTTATTCGGTCATTGCATAAGTTTGCTGCGCCGCAACATGCAGATTGCTGCGCTGCGCAAATGCGGCGTGCATGTTCAGGTTCAAAGCCTGGGGAGGTCGGCGGTGAGGCGCTCCTGGTGCTGCTGGAAGAAGCGGGTGCGGGCCAGCCAGGTCTCGCCGTAGGCCCGGCGCCCCTGGGTGTTGGCCTGGGTGAGGTAGCGGGTCCACGCCGCCTCGGCGCGGGGGAAGTCCCGGAGGGCGAACGCCGCGATCCCCTGCATCTGAAGCGTCCCCAGCGCGATCGTCCCCGGCTCGTCGTCCGGGAAGGCGAAGCCCTCCCAGCTCAGGTCGCGGACCAGCGCGTCCAGCGAGCGCCAGCGCTGACCGCGCCAGAGGCTCATCGCGAGGGCGTGGGCGATCATCGGGTGGCGCTGGCGCGCCAGGAGGTGCGCCCGGTGCAGCGCCGCGTCCGTCAGCGCGTCCGGCATGTGGTCGTCCAGCGTGAAGCCGTCCCGCAGGAGCACCCGCGCGGCGATCAGCTCGTCCTGCGCCCGCGCCCGCGCAGGCAGCGCCGCCAGCAGCTCCGCCGCCTCCTGCGGCCGCCCCGTCGCCCACGCCCCCCACGCCTGGAGCAGCGCCCAGCGCTGGGCGTCGTCGTCCTCCAGCGTCATCGGCGGCGCCGCAGGCAGCGCGCAGCGGTAGCGGCCCTGCTCCGCCCGCGCCCCCCAGAGGGTCAGCCAGAGGGCCGGATCGGCCTCCACGTCCCCGCGCGCCTCCAGGAGCCGCAGGAGGGCCGCGTCATCTCCCGCCTGCTCGGCCTCCCGGAGCGCGCGCGCGTCCTCGTCGCCGCAGGTCCGCCCGCCCGCGATGGCGGGGCGGGCCTGGAGATCCTCGACGCGGCCCCGGTCCTGCTCGCGGATCGTCAGCCCCCGCAGCATGGCGTGCCATTGGCGCTCGGCCCGGGCCAGCGGGAGGCCGAAGGCGCCCTCGAAGTCCTCCGTGCCGTACCACCGCCGCGTCGCCTCCACCCCCCAGGTCTCCATGCAGAAGCGCATGAACGACCCCGAGGCCCGATACGCCACGCTCAGGTTGGTCGTCGCGAAGCCCACCGGCGAGAAGAGATCCTCCAGGCGCGGCAGCTTGTCCTTGTCCAGCGCGATCCGGGCCTGCTCATGCGCCGAGAGCGGGAAGTCGTCCCACGCCACCGCCACCGCGAACCCCTCCACCAGCGCCGGGTTGTACCAGACCCCGCCCAGCCGCCCTGGCACCCGCAGCCACGTCGCGGAGAGCGCCCCCGACGTCACATGCGCCAGCTCATGCCCCACCGCCCGCGGCGGGAACTGCTCCCCCGACAGGTACACCTCGCCGCGGTGCACCTTCGCGAACTTGGTGCGCCGCGCCCCCGTCAGCTCCTCCTTCTGGGCCTCGTCCCGGAACCAGTAGACCGTGGCCGCGGGCATCGCCTCCGGGGACAGCTCCAGGAGGCGCGCCTGCTGCTCCCGCTGGAACTCCGCCTCCAGGTGGAGCCACGGCAGCGCGTCGTGCGGCAGCGTCGCCGCCGCGTGGTGCGTCACCCCCTCCGCCTCCGCCCGCGACCGCAGCGCCTCCTGCACCCGCCCCGCGTTGATCCGATACCCAAGCGCCGGGCTCTGCCACGCCAGCGCCGCCCCCAACACCCCCGCCCCCACCCCCGCCCCCACCCACCCCCACCGCCGCGCCCCCTCGCCGCGCCTCGCCGCCAGCCCCCCCAGGATCGCCGCCGCCCAGCTCAGGTGCTCCAGCGCGAACCAGGCGTTGCGCGGCACGAAGGCGTCGTGATCCTCGTTGGGCGGCCCAAGAAAGAGCCCCGCCAGCGGGTGCGCCACCTGATAGACCGGCTGCGAGAGGAGGCGGGGCGCGGCCGGGGCCGGCCCGCCCCGCCCCCCGCCCCCCCCCCCCCCCCCCCCCCCGCCC
>CAUJGC010000548.1 GCA_963169075.1 Myxococcota bacterium | reverse complement strand
TCATCCCCCCACCCCTCAAAACCCACATTATTTTTAAAAAAAATTTGTTTTTTTTGGGGGGCTTCGGGTACCCCCCCCGCGGCCAGGGGTCGCGACCCCTGGACCCCCACCCCCTCACCCCTCCGGGTTCGCCGTGATCTTGCCCACCTTCGGGTGGATCTCCAGGCCGCGGAAGAAGTACGCGATCTCCGCCGCCGCCGTCTCCGGGGCGTCCGAGCCGTGCACCGTGTTCACGCCCTTGCTCTCCGCGAAGAGGCGACGGATCGTCCCCTCAGCCGCCTGCGCCGGGTCCGTAGCGCCCATGATCTCGCGGTTCTTCGCGATGGCGCCCTCGCCCTCCAGCACCATGAGGACCACGGGGCCGCTGGTCATGAACTCCACCAGCTCCCCGAAGAAGGGGCGGGCGCTGTGGACGGCGTAGAAGCCCTCGGCCTCCGCGCGGCCCAGGTGGGCCATGCGGATCGCCACAGGCGTCAGGCCCTGCTCCTCGAAGAGGGCGATGATCTTGCCGATGACGTTCTTCTTCACGCCGTCGGGCTTGATGATGGACAGGGTGCGCTCAAGTGCCATATGTTCACCTTTCAATTGAAATTATATCAACTTTCCATACACCGGCGCGGCGCCGCCTGGCGCCGCGCCGAAGCTCATCAGCTCAGCTTCACGCCGGCCCGCGCCGCGGCCCGGAGCAGCGCCTCGCCCATGTCCGACGGCGTGGCCGCCATCTCGGCGCCCGCGTCGGTCAGCGCGGCGATCTTGTCCGCCGCCGTCCCCTTGCCCCCCGAGATGATGGCGCCCGCGTGGCCCATCCGCTTGCCCGGAGGAGCCGTCTGGCCCGCGATGAACGAGGCCACCGGCTTGGTCATGTGGGCCTTGATCCAGGCCGCCGCCTCCTCCTCCGCGCTGCCGCCGATCTCACCGATCATGATCACCGCGTGGGTGTCGGGGTCGGCGTTGAAGAGCGACATCACGTCGATGAAGTTGGTCCCGTTCACCGGGTCGCCGCCGATGCCCACGCAGGTGGACTGGCCGATGCCCAGCGCCGTCAGCTGCCCCACCGCCTCGTAGGTCAGCGTCCCCGAGCGGCTCACCACGCCCACGTGCCCCTTGCGGTGGATGTGGCCCGGCATGATGCCGATCTTGCACTCGCCCGGCGTGATCACGCCCGGGCAGTTGGGGCCCACCAGGCGCGAGCCCGTCTCGCCCAGGAAGCGCTTGACCTTCACCATGTCCAGCACCGGGATGCCCTCGGTGATGGCCACGATCAGCTCGATCCCCGCCGCCGCAGCCTCCATGATCGCGTCCGCCGCGAAGGGCGGCGGCACATAGATCACCGAGGCGTTCGCCCCCGTCTCGCGCACCGCCTGCTCCACGGTGTCGAAGATCGGGATCGCGTCCAGCCGCGTGCCGCCCTTGCCCGGCGTCACGCCGCCCACCATCTGGGTGCCGTACTCCACCGCCTGGCGCGTGTGGAAGGTGCCCGTCGCGCCTGTGATCCCCTGGCAGATAACCCGCGTATCCTTATTGACCAGAATGCTCATCTCACTCTCCTCAGGTTGCCTGCCCGCTTCAGCGGATCGCCGCGATGATCTTCTGCGCGCCGTCGGCCATCGTGGACGCGCTGATGACGTTCAGCCCCGACTCGTCGAGGATCTTCTTGCCCAGCTCGACGTTCGTCCCCTCCAGGCGAACCACCAGCGGCACCTTCAGCCCCACCTTCTTCACCGCCGCGATCACGCCCGTGGCGATCACGTCGCACTTCATGATCCCGCCGAAGATGTTGACGAAGATGCCCTTCACGTTCGGGTCCGCCGTGATGATCTCGAACGCCAGGGCCACCTTCGCCTCGTTGGCGCCGCCGCCCACGTCCAGGAAGTTGGCCGGCTCCGCGCCGTAGTGCTTGATGATGTCCATCGTCGCCATCGCCAGGCCCGCGCCGTTGACCATGCACCCGATGTCACCGTCCAGCTTGATGTAGCTCAGCTCGGCGTTGTGCGCCTTGATCTCGGAGGGGTCCTCCTCGTCGGTGTCCCGGTAGGCCACGATGTCGGCCTGGCGGTAGAGGGCGTTGCTGTCGAAGTTCAGCTTGCCGTCCAGCGCCACGATCTCGCCGCTCTGCGTCAACACCAGCGGGTTGATCTCCGCCAGCGCGCAGTCCTTCTCCGTGAAGACACGGTAGAGCCCCTGCATGAAGCGCGTGAAGTGGACGACCTGCTTGCCCTCCAGGCCCAGCGCGAAGCCCAGATCCCGCGCCTCGTAGTCCCGCAGCCCGTAGGCCGGGTCCACCGTCAGCTTCAGGATCTTCTCCGGCGACTCCTCCGCCACCTTCTCGATCTCCACGCCGCCCTCGGTGGACGCCATGAACGTCACCCGGCTCGTCGCGCGATCCAGCACCGCCCCCAGGTAGTACTCCTTCGCGATCGCCGCCCCCTCCTCGATGTAGAGGCGGCGCACCTTCTGGCCCTCGGGGCCCGTCTGGTGCGTCACCAGCTGCATCCCCAGGATCTGGCCCGCCAGCGTCCGCACCTCCTCGATGCTCTTCGCCAGCTTCACGCCGCCGCCCTTCCCGCGACCGCCCGCGTGGATCTGCGCCTTCACCACCCAGATCGGTCCGCCCAGCTGCTCCGCCGCCGCCACCGCCTCATCGACCGTGAACGCCGGGTAGCCGCGCGGCACCTTCACGCCAAAGCTCCGGAAGATCTCCTTGGCCTGATACTCATGGATATTCATCGCCCATCCACCTCGCTGCGTTGCGTCGCCATCTCGTCCCATCCCGAGCGCCGCAGCGCCCGACAACCGGCCCGCCGATTAGCAAATCCCCGCCCCAAGGTCAAGGCGACCACAGCCCTCGCCCTCCTCCCCTGCCGTGCTTATACTCCCTGGCGGCTCCACCCCACGCGCCCCCCACGCGCCCCGGAGGCTCACCACCCCATGTCACGCACCACCGCACGCCTCATCGCCCGACGCCGCACCGCCCGCGCCATCACCCCAAGGCGACCCGAGGCCGTCGGCTACAGCGACCTCATCGCCGCCCGCACCCCCCAGCGCCTCCTCGCCTTCCTCGTGGACGGCGTCTTCCTCCACGGCGCCATGATCCTGCTCGGCCTGATCGTGCCCGTCATCGGCTCCTTCACCCTCTCGCTGCTCTACACGGCGCTCCACGACCTCCCCCGGGGCGCCGGGCGCTCGCTGGGCCGCGCCGCCGTCAAGCAGCGCCTCCTCCGCGCCGACGGCACCCCCCTCGATCCCCTCACCGCGGTCATGCGCAACGCCGTCCGCTGGCTCCTCTGGATCGCCGTCATCCCCTTCTTCTTTGATCTCGCCAAGGTCCTCTTCGGGGACGGGCGCACCCTCACCGATCTCATCTTCGACACCCGCGTCTGGGAGGACCCCGAGCACGTCCGCGCCGTCAACACCGCCCGCGACAGCCGACGCCAGGCCGAGGTCCTCCTCCAGCGCGAGGCCGCCCGCGAGCACGCCGCCGAGGCCTCCGCCCGCCACGAGGCCGAGGCGGAGCTGGACGATCCCCACGCCGACCTCCGCCGCTTCGAGGCCCGCGTCACTCAGGACGCCCCCTGATCCGACGCCTCCGCGCGGCTCACCCCGCTGCTCCCGACGACCTGCACCTCCTCCACCCACGCCACAAACGCCGCCGTCTCCTCCAGCCGCGACCGCACCTCCCCCGAGGCCGCGCCCAGGTGGCGCTTGATCTCGTCGATGTGCCGCCCCATCCACCCCCCGCCCTCCCCCAGGCGCTCGTCGATCATCTGCAGCGGCAGCACCGGGTCGATCCCCCGCGACACAAAGCGCGCCAGGCTCGCCCCCTTCAGCTGCGCCAGCTCCCGGAGCACCGCCTCCAGGTGGTGAAGTGTATACAAAGTCCGCACAAAGCCATCCACGCCCCCCAGCGCCCGGTTCAGCGGGCCGAAGTGCAGGACCGCCGGGATGTGCTCGGCGCTGTGCTGCACCACGCCCTCCACCTTGTCGGCCAGCTGCGCCTGGAGCGCCTGGAGGCCCGGCTCCGACGCCCACGCCCCCAGCTCCACGCTGTTGAGCACCTCCGTCGTCCGCGACGCCACCTGCCGCGTGAAGCCCTGCCACGGCGCGAACGCCTCCAGGAGCGCCGCCTCCAGCTCCCGCCAGAAGCGATCCAGCGCGCGCTCGTCCAGCGAGATCCGCGTCCAGAGCAGCCGATCCTTCACGTCCAGGCACGCCTCGAAGCGGCTCAGGTAGCGCGTCGGCAGCGCCACCAGCCGACGCTCCAGCGCCGCCCGCTCCTCCTCCGTCTGGCGGATCAGGCCGCGGCGGTGCCGCTCCAGGGCCTCGGGCAGCGTCTCCTCCAGGTCGGCGCGGGCCTGGCGCAGCGTCGCCTCCCAGGTCTGCGCCGCCTCGCGCTGGCGCCGCGCCAGCACCCCGAGCGCCGCCCGCGCGTGGCGCGCCCGCAGGATGTCCGCCCGCGCCTTCACCCGCGTCGCCACCTCCGAGCGCAGGTCCATGCACAGGTGCGCCGTCTCCTCCTCGTCCACCGCCGCCGGGTCCTCCTGCGCCTCCATCGCCAGGTCCGCCGAGTAGAGCAGCACGTCCTCGAAGCACCCCGCGAAGAGCTCCTCGACCCGGCGCTTGAGCTGGAGGCGCTCGCTGGCAGGCTTCTCATCGCACTTGTTCACCACCGCGAACGCCGCCTGGAAGAGCGGCGCCAGCTCCCGGACCCGTCGCACCTCCTCTCCGTTTCCCACCTCCTGGGCATCAAAGACCCAGCATACCGCGTCAGCGTCCTGGAGGTGTCCGCGCGTGACCTCGTCGTCCATCTCCGCGTCGGAGCCGAACCCTGGCGTGTCCACCACCGTGATGTTCCGCAGGGCGTCGCTCGGGTAGAAGACCTCGATCCAGGCCACCTCGCGGAGGGCGTCCTCCTCGGCGGCGCTCAGGTGGCTGTGGCTGGAGCGCTGCCCCAGGGCGGAGAGCGGCGCCTCCTCGACGCCTCCATCCCGGTAGTGCAGCCGCACCCGCTCCTCTTCGCCGTAGCGGAAGTAGCAGATGACGGCGGTGGTCTTGCGGACGCCGACCGCGGCGACCTCCCCCTTCAGGAGCGAGTTGATGATGTTGGACTTGCCGACCGAGAAGTTCCCCACGAAGCTCAGCCGGATCGGCTCGCCCAGCCCCCGCTGCACCTCGGCCAGCGTGCGGGCCAGCTCGCCGGGCTCCGACCACGGCATCTCGGCCACCCGCGCCTCGAACGCCGCGAGCTGCCGCGCCACCTCCTGCACCGCCCCGCCCTGCTGCCGCTGCTCCGCCATGCTGCTCCGCTCCGCTCCAGCCCGCGCCACCGCAGCCCCAACCCGGCTGCCGCCTCTATATACCTCCCCTTCGGGGGGCGGACGCAACTGACGGCGCCCCCCGGGCTTGCCCTGGCCTTGACGCCGGGGTATCGAAGGAGGGGCGGGCGTCGCATGGCGCGGCGTCCGCGCTCTGCTCACCGCTGGGAGTGTGCGATGGCCCTTCAGGAAGTCCCCTACACCATGCTCTCGCCGGAGGCCCTCCGGGGCGTCATCGAGGAGTACGTCTCGCGGGAGGGCACCGACTACGGCCTCTCGCTCTACTCGCTGGCGGAGAAGGTCGAGCACGTGATGCGGCAGCTGCGCCGCGGCGAGGTCGTCATCACGTGGGATACGGAGACGGAGACGGTGAACCTGCTCATCGCGAAGGACGCCCGGCGGCAGGCGGCAGCCGCCGAGGAGGAGGGTGAATGAACAAGCCTTTTATGACGCGGCGCTCGTTCTTCCAGCGCCTCATGGGTCGAGGCCACCAGGGGGCGTCCTTCTTCGCGCTCCAGATCGTCTTCGACTGCGGCCCCCGCGAGGACCTCTATGACGAGCTGCGGGACATCATGGGCTCCTTCGGGGACGAGGACGTGGACGGCGTCCGCCGCTACTACAAGCGCCTCGCGAGGGCGCTGCGCGTGGCGGCCCCGGTCTACGAGTACGCCTTCTTCGAGTACGTCACCGACCCCGAGGCCACCGAGGGGGCCTTTGAGCACTGGGTGGAGGAGATCGAGGACGCCTCCGCCTCGGAGGAGCACGACCCCTACCCGCCCTTTGAGGTGGAGCGCTAC
>CAUJGC010000547.1 GCA_963169075.1 Myxococcota bacterium | reverse complement strand
CCGGGGGGGGCCCCCGCCACGGGGGGGCCCGGCCCCGTCCCGCCGCCCCGCGACGCGCGGACGGCGCACACGGGGCCGGGGGGGTTGCCTCTACCGCCTGAGGCGCCCAGATCATCCCCCCCAGGGGTGCCTCCGGCGCCTCAGGCGCCGATCTCGACCCTCCAGGGGGGTGCCCTGGGCGCCTCAGGCGCCCGGAGCATCCCCTCCGAGGGGGCCTTGGGCGCCTGAGGCGCCGATCTCGACCCGCTCCGGGGGGGCTTGGGGCGCCTGAGGCGCCCATGTGACCCTCGGAGGGGTAGGGGAGGGCGCCTGAGGGAGGAGGTGCGCACGAGGCAGGGGAGGAGGGGAGGGGCTCATGACCGGAGAGAGTCAAAGAAGGCGCGTTCTTGCTCCGAGATATACCCCCACCGCAGCTCAAGCGCCGCCGAAAGAGCTCCGCTCCGCAAGGCCTGAATGGCCTCGGGAGGGAAGGCGTGGCTGGCGAGGGCCTCATCCGAGATGAGGTGAGGCTCGTCATGGAGGCGCTTTATCGAGGCGCGGGCGGTGGTGGGGTCGAGGAGGAGATAGCGGGCGATGGTGCTGGCGGGGGTTGGCTTCTGGGCTGGCGGGAGCCCTTTCATCTCCTGCCATGAGCAGACAGCGTCCTTGCCATAACGGGCGAGGAGATCGTGGATGGGGAGCGGGGGGTGCGCGCTGTCGAGGAGGTCGCGCGGCTGGAGCTGAGCGAGCCGCAGGACACCTGCGAGACCGCGGGCGGCGTTGATCTTGAAGCGCTCATAGGGACGTCGGTTGGCGAGGAGCAGATCAGGCAAAGCGTTGTCGTTCGCGAGGTGGGTCTTCTCCATGAAGCGCATCCCCTCTTCGGCCTTCTTGATGGTGCTGCTGTTGGCGCCGGTGAACCACTCGGAGAGGGTGGTCCACCAGAACCAGCGCTCAAGGCCGCTGCGAACCTGGGTGGTGAGGGCGGCGTCTTGATCGAAGCGCTTGGCGAGGAGGAGAAGCTGGAGAGCGTAAGGAAGAAAGTCGATGGAGGGGACGCCGATCTCCTTGAGGAAGCGGATCGCTGTTTGAAGCGCTGCAGAGCTTCGGCTGAGGAGGGTGTCGGAGTCTTTGAGGAGCTCCACGAGGCGCTCGGGCTGATCTTCGTTGATGTTCATGCCAGAGAGCGCGCGGAAGGTTTGAAGGAGGAGGGTGTCTCTGAGGTTGCCCCAGTCGAGCGCGGCGAGGTCTCCCCGGAGCGCGTCAAAGATCTCTTTGAGCTGGACACCCTGGGCTGCGGCGAGCGCTTTGGTGAAGTCGGCCTCGCTCATGTCGGTGCCCGCGCTGTTGATGCGGCTGAAGGTCGTCGCGGCGACCTGGAGATCGTCGGTGGCCAGGGTGAGGACGGGGATCTGGTACTTGCGGAAGCGTGCGGCGACGTGTTGGGCGCGGTGGAGGAGGTGGCGCTCGTTGGGGTGTTGGGTGTAGATGACGTCCTGGAGATCAAAGAGGGTGTTGGAGTCGAGGAGCCGGTCGGCGCGGAGGTGGAAGAACTCGATCTTCTTGCGCTGGTTGGGCTGGATCAGCTCGAAGGTCTGTTCGCGGAGGTTGTAGAAGATCGGCCAGGCTTCTTCATCGTCGCTGGGCAGCTCAGGTAGGTCGGGGTTGGCGCCTGCGCGGTCGCGAGCTTGTCCGGCGCCCAGCGCGCGGTAGAGCGTGGCGAGGCGTTGATGACCGTCGAGGACGAAGGCGTAGAGGGCGCCCGGGCGCTCGACGGGTTGGAGGGTAGGGAAGGTCGTCTCGAAGCTCTCCGGGGCGAGGACGTCGTGGCGACGGGTCTGCCAGATGAGGATGCTGCCGATGGGGATGCCCTCGTTGATGGAGCGGAGGAGATCGAGGCGTTGCTCAGGGGTCCAGAGGTAGTCGCGCTGGAAGTTGGGGACGCGGAGCTGGCCCGCGTGGATCTCGTCGAGCAGCTCGGGGAGGTCTTTGATCAGCGGGGGTTGGAGCTTGGCGGTCTGGTTCATCAGGTGTGCTCGCGGATGCGCTCGAAGAGGGTGAGGAACTCGGCGTGGACCGCGTCGTCTTCATGCCAGATGAGGGCGTGTCGATGTTGAGCGAAGAGGTCGCGGATGTTTTTGTCAAAGTGGGCGCGCATCCTGGTGCGGTGGCGCGCTTCGGGGGGTTGGGCAAAGAAGGCGTCGAGCTTGCGCTGCCGGGCCTCTCGTGCGCCTCCCTGGGTTGCTTCGCCTGCAGAGCTGGTGTGGACCCAAAGCTCCAGGGCGGCTCGCGGGAGGTAGTTCTCGGCAGCGCGACGGCGCAGGCGATGCGCCACCATGCCTCGGCTGCGCCACGCGCGGAGGATAGCATCGCTCGCGCGGGAGGGTTGGTTGGGCTTGTCCTTATCCTCGTCCGAGTCGATGAGCGCGAGGAAGCGCCCGCAGGCGCGCGCCTGCTTGAGCGGAGCAGCAGGCGTCCCCGGTTCGGGGGTCAAGGTCGCTGGGAGCATGCCGATCTCGGAGTTGCCGCCGCCGTTGGCGAACTCCAGCCAGCCAGCCGCTTCTGCGTCGTTGAGCCAGGCGAGGTGGGTGTGCGGGCAGAGGGCGCGGAGGAATGCGCCGTCGTTGCGGGCGTTCTCGACGAGGAGGTGGAGGCGCTCTTCAAGGAGGATCAGGGCCTCGCAGAGCGGCAGGTCGACCAGGAAGCCGCCAGCGTCGCCTTCATCCGAGCTGGCGACGAAGCGGGAGGAGGCCGCGTCTGATCGTATCCAGATCTCGCCGCGGAGCCGTGTGTTTTGCGCCTCGCGTCGCTGGTTCTGCCGGAGGATATCACGCAGGTCTTCCTGAAGCTCAGGAGGCCAGAACCCCAGCCAGCGTTGGATGGGCTGGCTGGGATCGGCGGGATCGTAGTCTGGCTCCAGGAGCAGGCGATGGCGTTCTTGCCCCAGCCGGAAGAGGGTGAGGAGATCGAGGTCGTGTCCAGTCGTCTCCAGGAGGCGCTGGTCGAGGAAGATCTTCATGGGTGGCGTGGGCGCTGGGCTCGTCGCGCTCGGAGGAGCTCACGGACGACCTGATCATCGTCTGCAAAGACGTCGTCTGGCCAGAGACCGCTGGGGCTTCCATCCGTGTGGAGGGTCACCGGGAGCGCTTCGCTGGAGCCATCTGCGCGTGCGCCGACCCAACAGAGCGCGACCTGGGTTGGGTCGAGGTTGCCCTGCGCGATCTGGAGCTGCACCCCCAGGAGGATGTGCTCGGAGTGTGTCTCCAGGATGATGCGCCGCTCCTGTAATGGAGCGGCGATGCGGCTGAGATGCTCTGCGAGGCGCCGCTGGAGGTGCGGGTGGATGTGGGCCTCGGGCTCTTCAATGAGGAGCGCCCACAGCGGGCTCTCGTCTGCCGAAGCGGCGACCTGCTCCAGCGCGACGAGCACGGGGAGGAGGTGAACAGGGCCTTCGCCCGAGTCGACGAGGTGCACCTTGTGCGGGATGAGCCGCTCGCGTTCGGGGCCAAGGTAGGTGGAGACGACAGGTCCCATCGGGCCGAGCTGACGCTCGGTCAAGAGGCGCCGCTGGAGGTGCTCGTAGAGGAAGGCTGCACAGCGCTCCTGAAGGTGGGGCTGTGCTTCGAGCAGGAGCGGGGCGTTGTCGCCACGAGGGTTGAGAGAGCGCTCTCGGCGCGGGGGGAGCGGAGAGAAGCGGGGCGGCGCCTCACGGACAGCGCGGAGCCACGAGATGCCTGCGCGCAGGGGTGAGAGCGCTCGCTGGATCTGGAGCAGGAGCGCGTCTTGGGGGGAGGGTGTCAACCCAAGAGGAACGGGGAGAGGGCAGGGGGAGATCCCCTCCCAGGTGAGCAGGCAGGGCGACCCGGCGCCCGCGTTCGTGTGAACATGGTAGGTGTAGACCTCCTCGCTGGGGACGCCAGCGAGCTTCAAGACGTAGCTCTGGCCGCTCTGGAGTGAGCAGGAGATCTCGCCAGGAATGGCGCGCCCTGGATAGTCGGGGGACTCGATGAAGGCGAAGCTCAAGGTGGACAGCTCGCCCTGGCCAGGCTCCCACCCCAGCTCCAGCTCAAAGGAGTTGGGCTCGTCGTCTGAGAGCCCTGCGTGAAGGAGGTCCTGAAATGAGGCGTCGCGGAGCACACCTCCCGTGTAGAGTCCAGGGGGGAGACCTGGCTGAACGGACTCGGAGAGGGCGCGGAGGACGCGGACGAGGGCGCTCTTGCCGGTGTTGTTGTAGCCGTAGAGGAGGGTGAGGGGGCGCAGCTCCAGGGTAGCTCGCTGCCGGAACGCCTTGTAGCGCTGGACGCTGATGCTTCGAGGGAGGGGTGGGGTCATGGCGCGGCGCCTCGACGAGCGGAGGGGAGGGCGCCGCCGGGCCGCAGCGGCCCGGCGGCGGCGCGTGCGGGCTACATGTGGTCGGCCAGGATCATCTTGGCGATGGTCTGGAGCTGCATGTTGGTGGTGCCCTCGTAGATGGCGCCGATCTTGGCGTCGCGGTAGTACTTCTCGGCGGGGTACTCCTTGGTGAAGCCGACGCCGCCGTGCAGCTCGACGCACTTGCTGGAGACGCGCTCGGCGACCTGGGAGGAGAAGAGCTTGGCCATGGCGGCCTCTTTCACGAAGGGCTTGCCGGCGTCCTTGAGGCGGGCGGCGTTGTAGACGAGGAGGCGAGCCGCCTCGATGTCCGTAGCCATCTGGCCGATCTGGAACTGGACGCCCTGGAAGGAGGCGATGGGCTGGTTGAACTGCTTGCGCTCGGCGGTGTACTTGACGGCGGCGTCGAGGGCGCCCTGCGCGAGGCCGATCATCTGGGCGCCGATGCCGATGCGGCCCTCGTTGAGGGTCTCGATGGCGATCTTGTAGCCCTTGCCGACCGGGCCGACGACGTTCTCCTTGGGGACGCGGCAGTTGTCGAAGACCAGCTCCACGGTGGAGGAGGCCCGGATGCCGAGCTTGTTCTCCTTCTTGCCGACCGAGAAGCCCGGGAAGTCCCGCTCGACCACGAAGCAGGTGATGCCCTTGTAGCCGGCCTCGGGGTTGACGTTGGCGAAGACCATGAAGATGCCCGCCTCGGCGCCGTTGGTGATCCAGAGCTTGGAGCCGTTGAGCACCCAGTGGTCGCCCTTGTCCTCGGCGCGGGTCTTGAGGGCGAAGGCGTCCGAGCCGCTGGAGGCCTCCGAGAGGCAGTAGGAGCCCACGGTGTCGGTGGCGAGGCGGGTGAGGTACCTCTGCTTCAGCTCCTCGGTGCCCCAGCGCATGAAGATGTTCTCGACCAGGGTGTTCTGGACGTCCACCAGGACCGAGACGGAGGGATCGACCTTGGCCAGCTCCTCGATGACGAGGATGGCGGAGAAGAAGGTCATCTCGGTGCCCTTGTAGCGCTCGGGCACCTCGACGGCCATGAGGCCCTCTTTGAAGGCGGCGCGGATGATCTCCGGGCGCATGTGGGCGCTCTCGTCCATCTCCATGACGTAGGGCTTGATGTGATCCTGGGCGAAGCGCGCGACGGTCTCGCGCAGCATCTGCTCGTCTTCGCTGAGGAGGGTCAGGGCGTGGCTCATGGGGGGCCTCATCATCCTATAAGGTGGGTGCAGCAGAGAAGGCGAGCCCCACAGAAGGGGGGGCTCGCAGGCGGGGCGAATGTAGCCGGGGGCGCTGGAGGTTGCAACGTTGACCCCCCCGGGGGCGTAACGTCCAACCCTGCGGGATTGGACGAACGCCCCCGGCCCCCCCCGTGACGGGGGGGCACCGACATGATCCTCGCTCGCCTGGGGCTCGCTCGCCTGCGCTCGCCATGTGCTCGCTGCGCTCGCCACCCGTCGCCCAGTGACCCGTCGCCCCAGCGCCCCAGCGACCCGTCGGTGTCCCCCCGTCACGGGGGGGACCGGGGGCGTTCGTCCTGCGAGCGAAGCGGAGCAGGACGTTACGCCCCCGGGGGGGTCCGCTTGACTCCGGGTTGAAAGTGCATCAAGGTCAGGGGGTGGAGTGTTCACCGTCTGACTCGGCATGAGGGACACGCACCGATGGCATCGGACAGCGCAGCAGAGGACAAGTTGGGCAGCGGGCCGCTCCTGGAGAAGGGGCGCGTGCTGGAGGGCCGCTACGAGGTCGATGCGTTCATCGGCGCGGGGGCGTTCGCGGCGGTGTATAGCGGCCGTCAACTCAACATCGCGCGCGAGGTGGCGATCAAGGTGCTGAACGTCGTGAACGCGTGGCAGGACGCGCAGACGCGGCGCGCGTTCGGTGATCGCTTCCTGCGGGAGGCGCAGACCGCGGCGCAGATCAAGCACCCGAACGTCGTGGACATCTACGACTACGGGATCATCCAGGACCTCGGCCAGCCCTTCATCGTGATGGAGCTGCTCAAGGGCTGGGATCTGGAGCAGGAGCTGCGCGGGCAAGGTCCGATGGAGCCGCCCCGCGCGTGGCGCCTGATCCTCGGGGCCCTGGAGGCGCTGGGGGAGGGGCACGAGCGGGGGATCGTGCACAAGGATCTGAAGCCGTCGAACCTCTTCCTGGTGGCGCCGGGGACGCGCCGCGAGGTCTTGAAGGTGGTGGACTTCGGGATCGCGCGGGTGAAGGACGCCGAGGAGGGGCAGCGGCTCACCGGGACGGGGCAGATCTTCGGGACGCCCCAGTACCTGGCGCCAGAGTACATCGAGAAGCAGATCGCGACGGCGGCGCTGGACGTCTACCAGATGGCGCTGATCCTGGTGGAGATGCTCACGGGGAAGACGGTGGTGGACATCGACAACCCCTACAAGTGTCTGATGATCCACGTCAACGGCGATCTCCAGCTCCCGCCGGGGCTCATGAACGGCCCGGCCGGGGCGGTGCTGCGCAAGGCGCTCCACAAGGACTGGCAGCAGCGCTACCCCGACGCGACAGCCTTCGCGGACGCGCTGCGGACGGTGGACCCGGAGCAGGTCCGGCTGGAGGTGGTGACGGGGGAGGCGCGGCTGGAGCTGGGCGCCGCCTCGACCCTGACGCCGAGCGAGCTGGTGCCCGCCGCCGCCCGCCTCACCGACCCGCCCGCCGATCTGGAGGACGCTCCCCCGCCTTCGCGCCCCTCGCCGGTCCTCCTGGCCGTGGCTGCGCTGCTGATCCTCGGGCTGCTGGGCGGCGTGGCCGCCTTCCTCCTGAGCGGCGACGACGTCCCGGCGGAGGTGAAGGGGCGTCTGGCCTCGGCGCCGGTGGCCTCGGCGCCGGTGGCCTCGACGCCGAGCGCCGCGCCCGAGCCGCCGACCAGCGCGGCGGCGCCCGCGACGGCGCCCCCCGCGGTCGAGGTCGTCGAGGTGGAGGTGCGCACGGTCCCCGAGGGCGCCCGGGTCTTCCGCGGCGACACCCTCCTTGGGGCCTCGCCTGTGGTGCTGCGCTTCGAAGGCGCGGACGCCTCGCCTGTGGGGCTCCGGGTGGAGCAGGAGGGCTACGCCCCGGCGACGCTGGAGGTGCAGGCGAAGGACGGCCCCTCGGTGGAGGCGCGCCTGGAGCCGAGCCCCTCGGAGCGTCCGTCCTCGGTGGCGGGGCGCCCGCCGAAGGAGCGCCCCGGCACGGCGGCGCCTGCGGGCAGCGCCGCGCCGCCGTCCACGGTGGCGACGCGCCCCGGCACCGCAGCGCCCGCCGACCCCAACCCCAACAAGGGGAGCGGCGAGGTGAAGCGGCGCGGGGGGATGGGCTTCGTGGAGGAGGGGGGGCAAGGCGGCGACAAGGGTAAGAAGGGCATCGGCTTCGTCGAGTGAATGTCGAGCGAGCGGGAGAGCGGATGAAGGTGAATCAGATGATCCGAGGAGGGGTGAGCGCCGCGCTGGCGCTGGGTGTCGCGGGCTGGTCGCTGGCGGCGGGTGCGCAGGAGGTCAAGATCAAGACGGTGACCCCCTCGGACACGCAGATCCAGCTCTACTCGGAGGGGGCGCAGGCCTTTCAGCAGGAGGACTACCCGAAGGCGATCCGGCTCTTCAAGGCCTCCCTGGATCTGGGCGAGCTGAACATCACCTACCTCAACCTGGGGCGGGCCTACTTCAAGAGCGGCGAGTGCCAGGAGGCGGAGCGTCACTACGCGCTGGCGCTGGCGTCCCCCCAGATCGCGGAGCCGACCCCCGCGCAGGTCCAGGCCAAGGTGGAGGAGTACCGCCGCGATCTCCAGAGCCAGTGCCCCGGCGCGGTGACGGTCCAGTGCGACCCGGCGGGGATGATGCTGGAGTTCGACGGCGAGGCGCCGGTGGCGTGCCGCGCGGAGCCGTGGCCGCTGAAGCCGGGTCGGCATGTGATCATCGGGCAGCTGAACGGTCAGACGGCGATCCAGAAGGTGGACGTGGTGGCGATGCAGCCTGCGTCCGTCACCCTCAAGATCGAGCAGAAGGCGGAGGTGACGCCGCCTCCTGGCGGCGGCGGCAAGTCGGGCGGCTTCACGACGCTGGAGATGACCGGCCTCATCACGGCGGGCGGCGGCGGCGCGCTGCTGCTGGGGGCGCTGATCTACGATCTGGGCGTCGTCGGCCCCGCCTTCGACGAGTACGAGGAGGCTGCCGCCGCGGGCTCCCCCGAGTATGACTCCCTCAAGAGCGACGTGGAGAGCGGCCAGACCACCGTGCTGGTCCTCACCGGGTTGGGGGCTGCGGCGGTGGTGACCGGCGGCGTCCTCTACTTCCTCGGCGGCGAGGAGGCTCCGAAGGCGGAGGCTGCGGGGATCGAGGTGACGCCGCTGGTGGGTGTGGGCAGCGTGGGGGTGATGGGTCGGTGGTGATGGGGGTCTGGGGGGGCTCCCCCAGCCGCCGGAGGCCGTCTGAAGAACGAAGAAGCCACGGGACATCTATCAAGATGTCCCGTGGCTTCTTCGTTTTTTGCCTTCTTATGCGGTGGCAGGGGTCGCGTCGTGCTCCTCCAGGGGATCCTCCTCTTCGGGCTCGCTGGTGGGAGCGCTCTGGAGGGCCTGGATGCGGGGGTGGACGGTGCCCTCGACGACGTGGCGCGGGGGTTGGCGCAGGTCGCGGACGAGGCCGACCTTGGAGAGCGTCCAGAGGATGTAGTAGGTGATGTCGATCTCGTACCAGCGGAAGCCGTTACGCGCGGAGGCGGCGTAGTGGTGGTGGTTGTTGTGCCAGCCTTCGCCGAGGGTGAGGAGGGCGATGAGGAGGTTGTTCCGGCTGGTGTCGGTGGTCTCGTAGCGGCGGGTGCCGAAGACGTGGGAGAGGGAGTTGATGGTGAAGGTGGAGTGCCAGCCGACGATGGTGCTCCAGAAGAAGCCGACGATGGCGGCCTCCCAGCCGACCATGATGTCTCCGGAGACGGCCCAGGCGACGCCGAAGGTGGCGAAGCCGAGGGAGAAGACGGGGAGGAGGTTGTGTCGGTTGAGCCAGACCAGCTCGGGGTACTTGGCGAGGTCCTTGACCATGTTCATGTCGGTGCCCTCCCAGCGGGGATCGAGGATCCAGCCCATGTGGGAGTACCAGAAGCCCTTGCGGAGGGGGGAGTGGACGTCGTCCTCCTGGTCGGAGTGCTTGTGGTGGTGGCGGTGGTGTCCGGCCCACCAGAGGACGCCCTTCTGTGCGTTGGTCATGGCGAGCCAGGCCATGATGAACTGCATGACGCGGCCCATCTTGTAGGTGCGGTGGGCGAAGTAGCGGTGGTAGCCGCCGGTGACGCCGAACATCCGGACGACGTAGAAGATGGCGAAGAGGGCCAGGGACCAGGCGCTGACGCCGGTGAAGATCGCCAGGAGCATCGTGAGGTGCAGGCCCAGGAAGAGGGCCAGGTTGATGCGCTTCCAGACGATGTCCTGATTCTCGATGTGTGCTTCCTGCATGGGGCCTCCAGCGGGGGCATGGGCCTGTGGGCCCGTGGTCGAGGGTGAAGCTAATGCAGGCCGCGCAGCGGCGTTGTAACGGTTTTGTAAAAGGGGTCGGGGCTTGCCAAAGGGGCGCGCGTGGAGTAGGGAATGGGGATATGGCGGCGCCGCATGAGTGGCTTCCCAGCACCCAACCTGCCAACGCGAGGACGCTTCGATGAGCCTTGAGCGCATGTCCCTTGAGCTGAAGTCGATCAACACCATCCGTACGCTGGCGATGGACGGCGTCCAGAAGGCGAACTCGGGGCATCCGGGGACGCCGATGGCGTTGGCGCCGCTGGCCTACCACCTCTTCTGCGAGGTGATGCAGCACAACCCGCAGGACCCGAGCTGGCCGAACCGGGATCGCTTCGTGCTCTCGTGCGGTCACGCCTCGATGCTGCTCTACGCGATGCTGCACCTGACGGGGTATGGGCTGACGCTGGAGGATCTGAAGAGCTTCCGCCAGTGGGGGAGCCTCACCCCGGGCCACCCGGAGGTGCACCACACGGCGGGCGTGGAGATCACGACGGGGCCGCTGGGTCAGGGGCTCGCCAGCGCGGTGGGCATGGCGCTGGCGGAGGCGCACCTGGCGGCGACCAGCGGCGAGGGCTCCCCGATCGACCACTACACCTACGTCATCTGCTCTGACGGCGATCTCATGGAGGGGGTGACCGCCGAGGCGTGCTCGCTGGCGGGTCACTGGGGTCTTGGGAAGCTGATCGCCTACTGGGATGACAACAAGATCACCATCGACGGGACCACGGACATCTCGTTCACGGAGGACGTGGGGCGTCGCTTCGAGGCCTACGGCTGGCACGTCCTGCGGGTGGAGGACATCAACGATCTGGACGCGCTGCGCGCGGCGACGCAGGCGGCTCAGGCGGAGACGTCGCGCCCGACGCTGGTCATGGTCCGCAGCATCATCGGCTACGGCTCGCCCAACAAGGCCAACACGCCCGACGCCCACGGCTCGCCGCTGGGGGCGGCCGAGATCGCGCTGACGAAGGCGCAGCTGGGCTGGCCCGAGGACGCGAGCTTCCTCGTGCCCGACGACGTGGCGGCCCACATGGGGGGCTGCGTGGCGCGCGGCGCGGCGGCGCAGGCGGCGTGGACCACGCGCTTCGCCTCCTGGGCGGCGTCCCACCCCGAGGCGAGCCAGGCGCTGCACCGCCGCTTCGCGGGCGAGCTGCCCGAGGGCTGGGATGAGGACCTCCCGTCCTTCACGCCCGAGAGCGGCAAGATCGCGACCCGGAAGTCCTCGGAGAAGGCGCTCAAGACGCTGCTGCACCGCCTGCCGGAGCTGCTGGGCGGCTCGGCGGATCTGGCGGGCTCCAACGGGACCGAGATCGAGGAGTTCGGCATCTTCGGGGCGGGGGCGTACGACGGGCGGATGATCCCGTTCGGCATCCGCGAGCACGGGATGGGCTCGATCACCTCGGGGATGATCCTGCACGGGGGGCTGCGGGCCTTCTGCGCGACCTTCCTGGTCTTCTCGGACTACATGCGCGGGTCGATGCGGCTGGCGTCGCTGATGCAGGTGCCCACCATCTACATCATGACCCACGACAGCATCGGGCTTGGGGAGGACGGGCCGACCCACCAGCCGGTAGAGCACCTGGCGGCGCTCCGGGTCATCCCCAACCTCCACGTCTTCCGCCCCGGCGACGCCAACGAGTCCGTCGAGGCCTGGCGCTGCGCGCTGCGGCGCACCGACGGCCCCACGGTGCTGGTGCTGACCCGCCAGGGGCTCGCGGTGCATGACCGCGCCCGCTTCGCCCCGGCCTCCGGCGCGCAGCGCGGCGGCTACATCCTGGCCGAGGGCGACGGCTACGGCGAGGCGCTGATCGAGCCGGAGGTGATCCTGGTGGCGACGGGCTCGGAGCTGGAGCTGGCGATGGCGGCCTCGGCGGTGCTCCACCAGAAGGGGCGCCGTGTCCGGGTGGTCAGCATGCCCTGCAAGGAGATCTTCCTGGCGCAGGAGGAGGCGTACCGGCACCACGTCCTCCCCCCGAACGTCCGCAAGCGCGTCGTCATCGAGGCGGCGACGCCCTTCGGCTGGGGTGACATCGCCACCGACGAGGGCGCGGTGATCGGCATCGACACCTTCGGCGCCTCGGCGCCGGGCCCCGAGCTGATGCGGCGCTTCGGCTTCTCGGTGGAGAACGTGGTGGCGACGGCAGAGCGGCTGCTGACCCCCCCGGCCCCGTAAGCTCCTGCATCGCACAGCGAACAGGAGCAAGGGGGCCGGTCCCCCCCGTGACGGCAACCCCCCCGGCCCCGTAAGCTCCTGCTTCGCTTCGCTCGCAGGAGCAACGGGCCCGGTCCCCCCCGTGACGGGGGGGCCCCCCCCCAGCGCGCCCCCGCCCCCCACCCCCCCCCCCCCCACGACCCCACGGGGTGCCCCCCCCACCGGGGGGGCCGGGGCCCGGTTCCGCCTCTGACGGCCCGGGGTGGGGGCGTTCCGGGGGCGGGGGGGGGTCCCCGTCACGGGGGGGACCGGCCCCGTTCCGCCGATGAAGCGAAGCGGAG
>CAUJGC010000546.1 GCA_963169075.1 Myxococcota bacterium | reverse complement strand
CCAGCGGGCGGCGGGGGCGAAGGGGAGCGGGGCGCGGGGTCCGGGGGCGCGGCGGATGGCGGGGGCGCCGACGGCGACGGGGTGGGCGTCGGGGGGGCGGAGGGTGTCGAGGGGGTGGAGGCGGGAGAGGCCGAGGCCGGGGGTCTGGGGGAGGTCGTAGCGGGGGGCGTCGGGGAGGGCGGGCGAGGCGAGGTCGGCGGCGAGGAGGCGTGCGGTGGCGAGGCCGTGGGCGAGGGGTGAGCCGAGGGCGGCGGCGACGTGGAGGGCGAGGGCGCGTCCGACGGCGGTGTCGAGGGCGGTGGTGACGACGATCTCGACGCCGGCGTCCTGGGCGATGTGGGCGAGGCGGAGGGCGTCGAGGGGTGAGGTCCAGGCGGGCTTGAGGATGGCGACGTCGCAGACGCCGGCGTGGACGGCGCGGGTGAGGTCGTCGGCGCCGCGGAGCCCGGCGTCCCAGGCGAAGGGCGTGGCGACGCGGGCGCGGAGGTCGAGCCAGGCTGCCATGTCGCGGGGGTGGACGGGGTCTTCGATGTAGGCGATGTCGCAGGCTTCGACGGCGCGGAGGAGGGTGGCGGCCTCGTCGGCGGTCCAGGCGCCGTTGGCGTCGAGGCGGAGGGCGGCGGCGTCGCCTGCGGCGTCGCGGGCGGCGCGGACGCGGGCGATGTCTTCGCCGGGGAGGCGCTCGCCGACCTTGAGCTTGAAGCAGGTGAAGCCGGCGTGGAGGGCGTCGCGGACCTCCTGGGCGACGGCCTCGGGGGAGGCGGCGGCGAGGAGGGCGTTGGCGTGGAGGTGGGGTGCGGGGCGGGGCTGGAGGAGGTTGGCGAGGGGGAGGTTGAGGCGCCGGGCGGCGAGGTCGAGGAGGGCGGTGTGGAGGGCGGCGCGGGCGGAGCCCGGGGTGTGCGGGCCGAGGATGGCGAGGGCGGCGGCCTGGACGCCGGGGAGGGTGGGCTCGAAGGTGAGGCCGACGAGGCGGAGGGCGGCGTGGAGGAGGTGCTCGTGGGCGACGGCGAGGTCTTCGGGGGTGTGTGGGGCGAGGGGTGCGGCCTCTCCGACGCCCCAGGCGCCGTCCTGGTCGCGGAGGACGAGGAGGAGTCCGCGGCGCTGTCGGACGGTGACGGCGGCGGTGTGGAGGTCCTGGCGGAAGGGGATGGCCCAGGGTTCGAGGTGTGCGGCGTCGATGCGGATCATGCCAGGACCACCCCCACGGTCAGGAGGAGCCCGAAGATGAGCTGGAGCCGCGCGGTGCGTGCGAGGAGGCCGTTCAGCTCGGCGCCCTGGAGTCGGGCGATGTCGCGGGCGAGGGGGATGGCGGCGATGGCGGCGAGGTCTGCGAGGAAGACGGCGGGTCCGAAGCCGAGGAGGTAGAGGCCGAGGGGGGTGAGGAAGGTGGCGAGGAGGAGGAGGCGGAACCAGGCGATGGTGAGGGGTCTGCCGAGTCGGACGGCGAGGGTGCGCTTGTTGACGCGGGCGTCGCCGTCGATGTCGCGGAGGTTGTTGACGACGATGAGGGCGGTGGCGGTGGTGCCGACGCCGAAGGAGGCGACGAGGGGTGCGAGGTCGAGGCGGAGGGTCTGGACGTAGTAGGCGCCGACGGTGGCGACGACGCCGAAGAAGATGAAGACGAAGAGGTCGCCGAGGCCGCGGTAGGCCAGGGGGAAGGGTCCGGCGGTGTAGGCGACGCCGGAGAGGATGGAGACGAGGCCCAAGGCGAGGAGGGGCCAGCCGGCGCGCCAGGTGAGGTAGAGTCCGCAGGCGAAGGCGGCGCCGAAGGTGAGGGCGATGGCGACGGCGATCTGGCGCTGGGTGACGAGGCCGGCCTGGGTGACGCGCATGGGGCCGAGGCGCTCGGCGGTGTCGGCGCCGCGCTTGAAGTCGTAGAGGTCGTTGGTGAGGTTGGTGCCGATCTGGATGAGGAAGGCGCCGAGGAGGGCGAGGAGGGCGGCGGGGAGGTGCTGCGCGTCCTCGCGCCAGGCGAGGGCGGTGGCGACGAGGATGGGCGCGAGGGCGGCGACGAGGGTCTTGGGCCGTGCGGCGAGCCACCAGGTCATGAGGGCGCCGGGTCGTTGTGCATCAGCGGCCATGCGTGTCGTCTCCGTGGAGTGCGTCGGCCACGGCCTGCGCGACGGCGCGCTGCGCGTCGCGGTGCCTGGCGATGTTGGCGTCGCGATCGACGCGGAGGAGGAGGAGGTCGAGGCCGGGCGCGCCGACGGTGCGCTGGAGGGTGCGCTGGAGGTCGTCGAGGGTGTGGGCGTGGTGGACGCGGACGCCGTAGGCCTGGGCGATCAGGGCGGGGTCGGCCTGGGGTGGTGTGGTGAAGAGGTGCTCGGCGCGGCCCCAGGCCTGGGCGATGGGGAGGAAGGCGAAGATGGCGCCGCCGTCGTTGTCGATGACGACGAGGGAGAGGTCGGCGTCGGGCGCGGTGCGTCGGGCGATGAGGAGGGCGCTGGCGTCGTGGGCGAAGGCGACGTCTCCGAGGAGGGCGACGGTGGGGGCGGTGTGGGCGGCGGCGACGCCGAGGGCGGTGGCGATGAGTCCGTCGATGCCGTTGACGCCTCGGTTGGCGAGGACGCGGACGCCGGGGAGGTGGTCGGCGTAGGCGTCGAGGTCGCGGATGGGCATGCTGCTGGCGACGAAGAGGGAGGCGCCGGGGGGTGTGGCGGCGGCGACGGCGCGGGCGATGGGGCCCTCCCAGAGGGGGCCGGGGCGCTCCAGCTCGGCGGCGACGGCGCGGGCGGCGCCCTGCCCTGCCGCGGCCCAGCGGCGCTGCCAGGGCGAGGGCTGGGGAGGGGCGTCGGGGAGGCGGTCGAGGAGACCGCGGAGGAGGGGCGCGGCGTGGGCGGTGAGGAGGTGGGAGGCGAGGTGGGTCTCGTCGAAGCGGCGCCCGAAGGGATCGACGAGGACCTCGTCGAGGTCGAGGTGGCGCTGGCGGAGGAGGCGCCAGGGCTTGGAGGTGAGGGAGGCGCCGAGGCGGAGGACGAGATCGGGGACGAGGTGGTCGGCGGCGGCCTCGGCGCGGACGAGGAGGTCGTAGTGGGGGACGCGGGCGGGGTGCGGTGGGGCGGCCCGGAGCT
>CAUJGC010000545.1 GCA_963169075.1 Myxococcota bacterium | reverse complement strand
GCGTTGCGGCTCACTTGTTGAGGAGCATCTTGGCGAGGGCGGCGACGTCGCGCGTGCGCGGGAGGTAGTAGTCGGCGCCGACGGCGTAGGCCTCGCGGGGGTTGGCGACCGCGCCCTCTGCGGTGAGGACGATGGGGCAGGCCAGGAGGTGCTCGCGGAGCTGGGCGCAGGGCAGCTCGACGTCGTCGAGGGCGTGGAGCAGGAGGAGGTGCGGGGGGAGGCTCTGAGCGCGCTGGAGCAGGTCGCTGAGGGTGCGGGCGACGAAGAGCGCGCAGCCGTCCTGGCTGAGGGCCTCGCTGAGCTCATGGTCGAGGGTGCCGAGGAGGTCGAGGGCGTAGACGCGGGGCATCGCGGCCTCGATGGCGCCCTGGACGGCGGGGACGAGATCGGTGAGGAGCTTGGAGGAGGGGAGGACGGCGGCGCCTACGGCGCGGGCCTCGCGTGGGGAGACGGCGTTGCTGACGAGGAGGAAGGGGACTTTCTTGAGGGTGCCCTCGCGCCGGAGGCTCTGGCAGAGGTCGAGGGCGGGCTGTCCGTCGTCAGGGTGATCGATGATGACGAGGCGCGGGGGCTGGGTGACCTGGAGGTCGAGGGCCGCCGAGAGGGTGCTGTAGAGCTCGATGGAGAAGCCGGCGCGCTGGAGGACGAGGCGGTAGAGGTCGGCGGAGGAGGAGTCGTCGCAGATGACCGCGATGGAGGGCCCCTCGGTGATCTCGCCGTCGAAGCGGGAGCAGATGACAGTGACGTTGTCGGGTCCGCCGCGTCGGTTGGTGAGGTCGATCAGCTCTTCGACGACGAGGCGTGGCTCTCCGAGGCGCTCGATGGTCTCTGCGATTTCTTGATCTGCGACGACGGCGGTGAGGCCATCGGAGCAGAGGACGACGTAGTCGCCGGTGCGGAGGGCGACGGTGTCTTCGGAGACATCGACGTTGACGCCATCGCCGCGTCCGAGGGACTGGAGGATGACGTTGCGCTGGGGGTTGGTGTGGGCCTCGTGGGGGGTGATCATGCCGGCTTTGACCATCTCTTCGACGAAGGAGTGGTCGCGGGTGAGCTGGCGGATGCCGCCGGAGCGGACGAGGTAGGCGCGGCTGTCCCCGACGTGCCCGACGGAGAGCTTGGCGCCGCGGATGAGGGCGACGACGCAGGTGGAGCCCATGCCCTGTCGGTCGGGGTTGGCGCGTCCGTCCTCGTAGATGGCGTAGTTGGCGCCGCTGATGGCCTGGGAGAGGAAGGGTCCGGCGCCGAGGGAGGCGTCGTGATCCTGGAGGAAGTGCTCCTTGAGGGTCTCGACGGCGAGGGAGCTGGCGACCTCACCGGCGGCGTGCCCGCCCATGCCGTCACAGACAGCGAGGAGGTGCTGCCAGGTGCCGGTGATGGTGAGGAAGCCGTCCTCGTTGTGATTTCGGCTCCCTGGATCGGTCATGCCGACCGTGGTGACTCTGGCTTTGATCCGCTTCGCGGTCATGAAGCAGCGCTCCGGTTCAGATCCACTTCCGGAGGAGAAATAGGCCAGATCCCCGCCGCGGAGTCAAGGGCGGTGTGTTCCGCGCGTCGGCTTTTGATGTTCTAGGGCCTGGGCTTGACGACGAGGTTGACGCGCTCGAAGCCGACGGCCTTGGCGGCGTCGATGATGTCGGTGATGCGTCCGTAGTTGGAGCCCTTGTCGCCTTTGATGAGGATCTGGGTGGCGGGCTCTTTCTGGTAGAGGGCCTTGAGGCGCTCGGGCAGCTCTTCGGGGCGGACCTGCTCGTCGTCGAGGCGGAGGTTGCCTTCGGCGTCGAGGAAGACGGTGACGCGTGCGCCCTCGGTGGCGCTCTCTCCGGCGCCGGCGCTGGGGAGGTCGAGGGGGAAGCGGCTGTTGTCGTCGCGGACGAAGTTGGAGGTGAGGAGGAAGAAGAGGAGGAGGAGGAAGACGACGTCGATGAGGGGGGTGATCTCCAGGGTGGGTGCGTCGCGTCGTCGTGCGCGGGTGTTGCGGAAGTTCACGGCCTGGCCTCCTCCCGGGGGGCGCTCTCGGCCTGGGGCGCCGGCGCGGCGGCGGGTGGTGTGTGGGGCTGGTTGGGCTCGTCGGTGGTGGCGATGCGTGGCGCGGGGGCGAACTCTTCCGCGACCATGGCGTCTGCGAGGTCGAGGGAGCGCTCCTCCAGCTCGTCGAGGAGGCGATCCACGCGACCCGAGAGGTACTTGTGGAGGAGGAAGGCGGGGATGGCGACGGAGAGGCCCGCGGCGGTGGTGACGAGGGCCTCCCAGATGCCGTTGGCGAGGGCGGCGGCGTTGACGGCGCCGCCGGCGCTGGCGCCGGCCTGGTTGACGACCTGCTGGAAGACGCGGATCATGCCGAGGACGGTGCCGAGGAGGCCGAGGAGGGGGGCGGTGTTGGCGATGGCGCCGAGGGCGCCGAGGCCGCGCTCCAGGGCGGCGGCTTCGCGTCGTCCGGCCTCCTCCATGACCTCCTTGATGATGCCGCGGTCCTTGTTGGCGTGGCGGAGGCCGGAGGCGAGGACGGCGGCGACGGAGGAGTCGTTGCCCTCGCAGATGGCCTGGGCCTGCTCGAAGCGCCGCTTGCGGACGAGGTCGGAGACGACCTCCAGGAGGCGGCGCGGGACGACGCGGTTGCGCTGGAGCGCCCAGAGGCGCTCGAAGAAGATGGCCAGCGCCGCGACGGAGCAGAGGAGGATGGGGATCATCATGATCCCGCCCTTGGCGAGGAGTTCGTAGATTTCGGAGATGCTCATAAGCCCAGGGGGGGAGTGGAGGTGTGGTGGTCGCGGCGTCGCTGCGCGCGCGGTGGCAGCGTAGGCCGAAGCGGGCCCCGGAGGCAACAACGCGTCGGGTTGAGGAGATCTTCCGGGTGGGTGGGGAGGGAATGGCGGCGTCCTGGGGCGGGTTGGAGGGTGCGTGGCTGGTGAGGAGGGAGCATGGAGCCGCTGAATTCCATGGATCGAGCCAACCTGGGCGAGGGCGTGCGTCACGCGCCGTTTCTGGACGCGCTGAACGCGTCAGGGCGGTGGCGCTATGCGTTGGGTGGTGGGCTGGCGCTGGGGTTGGGCGCGTCGGGGCTGGGGTGGGGGCTGTCGAGCGGTGTGCTCTCGGGGGTGCAGTCGGCGCTGGTGGGGTTTGGCGCGCTGCTGGTGGGGCTGGCGCTGCTGCGGGCCTGGTCGCGGCGGTGGGAGCGGCGCCTCTTGGAGCGGGCGCGTCGCTACGCGGAGGAGGCCAGGTGCGAGGTGTCTGAGGTGCGCGCCGCGGCGTGGCGCCTGCCCTGGCGCTGGACGTTTGCTCGGGATGTGCTGGGTCGCGGCGAGGGGGAGCGCCCCTTGACAACAGGGCAGGGAGGGGGCGATATCGGGTGATGATCCGCGGCGAGCCGGGTGGGTAGATGAGAGGCGCGCCGCGGCGGTCTGCTTTGGTTTGAATGAAATTGTATCCTGCCTAACGCTAATTTGTATTCGTTTTGGAGGTTGGCGATGGCTATGGTGGAGGGAACGCAGGGGAACGGCGCCGAGGTGGTGCTGGGCCATGGGGCGCGCGGCGCCGAGCTGCTGGACGCTGCGGCGATGATGCGCGCGCAGATGGAGCGTCAGGGGTATCGGGTGGACTACCTGCCTGAGTACGACCGACGCTACAAGCTGGGCTTTCTGGTGACGCGGATCCAGGACATCCACGCGCATGTGAGCCTGGGCGTGCAGGTGACGACGCAGGGCGACGACCTGGCGTTGCTGGAGCACTTTCTGGACGGGACGCGCCGCGGCGTGGTCCACAAGAGCATCCTGATCGAGATCAACCCCGACACGCTGACCACGGGGGGGATCCCGGTGGCGATCGCGGCGTGCTCCGCCTTCCTCTTTGACCGACGCTACGGCCACTTCAAGAGCATCGGGCTGCGGGTCTTTGAGGACTGCACCTTCCACTTCTTCGACATCGAGGAGAACCTGCGTCGGCTGCGCCGGGACGCCTCGGAGGAGACGTCGCGGGTGGGGCAGGAGCTGGAGGGGAGCATCATCGCCTACTTCACCGACAAGGGCTTCGGCTTCATCGAGGCGGGGCGTGATCAGAAGTTCTTCTTCCACATCGCCAACGTCACCGACGACGAGCTGCGCCTTCAGCTGCCCTCCTACATCCCCGGCGATCTTTTGCCGGTGCGCTTCAAGTTTGGTGGGAGCGACGGCAAGAAGTACCCCAAGGCGGTTGAGGTGCGGATGGACGGCGAGGCCGAAGGAGACGACGGGTTCGACGACGGGTTCTGAGCGTCGGGCTTGAACGCGAAGAGGCCCCGGCGACTTGAAGGTCGCCGGGGCCTCTTCGCGTTCAGGCGGCGCGCTGGAGCGCGCCGCCTGGCGCTGACATCAGCCCGGATCAGGGGATGACGACGGCGTTGGTGCCGGTGCCGACGGTGCCGATGCGGGTGAAGGAGGCGCGGTCGTTGGAGATGGAGACGGAGATGGTGTTCTCGTCATCCTTCCAGGTGGTCTGGTCGGGGCAGTTGGTGGGGCCGAG
>CAUJGC010000544.1 GCA_963169075.1 Myxococcota bacterium | reverse complement strand
GGAGACGACGCGGTCTTCGCGGAGGAGGAGGTCGAGGGGGACGGCGTGGGTAGCAGGCTCGACGTCGTCGAGATCGAGGGCCTGGAGGGAGGCGGCGTAGTCGAGGATGGCTTCGAGGTCCGCGCCGAAGGCGCGGACCTCGTCGTCGGTCAAGGCGAGCCGTGCGAGGCGCGCGATGTGGCGCACCTCGTCGGGGGTGATGCGGGGGGGCTGGGTCATGGGGGGCTCTTGGGGGGAGGTTATTCGGCGTAGAGGTGGATCTCGTCGGCGACGATCTGGGAGAGCTCGTAGGCCTTGTCCCAGTCGGGGTGCCGGAGGAGGATGTGTCCGTCGGAGGTGAGGGTGTGCTTCCAGTTGCGGCGGGGCGTGCCGGGGGTGAGGAGGCGCTGTTCTACAACAAATTCACCGTATTTCTTCATGAATTCGTTGAGGCCTTCGATGCGGGTGATGCGTCCGTGGCCTTTGGCGCGCTTGAAGATGATGGCGGCGTTGTATTTGCGCTCGGTGGGCGCCTGGAAGGTGCCCCAGCAGGCGACGCGCGCCCACTCGCGGAAGAGGTCGATGTCGCTGGTGTAGTTCATCTGATCGACGATGTGGGCGCCGCCGGGTCGGCAGCCGATCTCGCCGAAGACGGCTTCGCCGTCAGGCTTGCGGAACCACTCCATGTGGGTGAAGCCGTCGCCCATGCCGAGGGCCTGGAGGACGCCGCGTCCGAGCTGCTGTCCGGCGGCGAGCTTTTCTTGCTGGAGGTCGCGGACGGTGATGATGACGGGGCTGATGGACTCGACGGAGCGTGCGATGAGGGGCGGCGGGAGGTAGTGGGCGACGTTGGCGTAGACGGGCTGTCCGCCGATGCAGATGGTGTCGAAGGTGAACTCGTCGCCGGTGATGAACTCCTCGCAGCTGGCCTCGGGGATCTGCCGCATGGCGCCGAGGACGCGCTCCAGCTCCTGGGGGGAGTCGACGCGGTAGGTGTCGGCGCTGCCGGCGCCGGCGATGGGCTTGAGGATGAGGGGGTAGCCGATCTCTTCAGCGGCGGCGCGGGCCTCGGCGACGGTCTTGATGCGTGCGGAGCGTGCGGTGCGGAGCCCGGCGGCGCGGACGCGCTCCTTCATGAGCTCCTTGTCGCGGAAGCCGTTGACGGTGTCCACGGACATGCCGGGGAGGCCGAAGCGCTCGCGGAGGCGTGCGGCGGTGACGACGAGGACCTCCCAGTTGGCGAGGACGCGGTCTACCTCGCGCCCGCGGAGCCACTGGTGGACGCGTCGGATGACGTCGTCTTCGTCGAGGAGGCGCGGGACCTGGAGGTAGTCGGCGAGGTGTCGCTTGACGTTGGGGGGGAGCTGGGCGGCGGGGGTGTCTCCGACGCCGTAGACGGTGGCGCCGACCTCGGCCAGTCCGCGCGTATATTGTTGCATTTCGGGGGGATAGCTGGGCGCGAGGAAGACGACTTTCATGGGGCGCGGCCTCTGGTCAAGGGGCGAGGAACGGAGTAGGCTCCAAACCAGTGCGACGGTAACGCAGGCCCAGACCGGAGTAAAGCGCCATGAGGAACGTGATCTTTGCCGCCCCCTTCCCTCGCGAGACGACGTACCGCTTTGTGAAGGCGGTGGCGAGGCTTGAGGGGGTGCGGCTGCTGGGGGTGGTGGCGGAGCTGCCTCCGGGGGCGGACGGTCGCCTCTTTGATGATGTGGTGCAGGTGCGTGACGCGCTGGACGCGGGGCAGCTGCTCCAGGCGGCGCAGGAGCTGGTGCGTCGCCACGGGCCGATCCACCGTGTGCTGGGTGTGTTGGAGCCCTTGCAGGGGCCGCTGGCGGAGGTGCGCCGTGCGCTTGGGGTGGAGGGTCCGACGCCGGAGACGGCGGAGCTTTTTCGTGACAAGGGTCGGATGAAGGACGCGCTGCGTGCGCACGGGCTGCCGTGCGCGCGGCATCGGGTGATCACGTCGTGGGCGGAGGCGGAGGCGTTCATCGGGGAGGTGGGGTTCCCGATGGTGGTGAAGCCGACGGACGGGATGGGGTGCAAGGCGACGTGGCGGATCGCGGATCAGGAGCAGCTGCGGGGTGCGCTCTCGGCGTTGCAGGCGTCGCCGTCGCACCCGGTGATCGCGGAGGAGTTCCTGAAGGGTCGGGAGTACAGCTTCGAGACGATCACGCTGGGCGGTGTGCCGCGCTTCACGTCGTTCACGCGCTACTTCCCGACGCCGCTGGAGGTGGTGGAGAACCCGTGGATCCAGTGGGCGGTGGTGCATCCTCGTGAGGTGGAGGGTCCGGAGTTCGACGACGCGCGTGAGCTTGGGGTGCGTGCGGTGAAGGCGCTGGGGTTGGACACGGGCTTCACCCACATGGAGTGGTTCCGCCGGGAGGACGGCTCGCTGGCGATCGGGGAGATCGCGGCGCGTCCGCCGGGTGCGCAGATCGTGACGTGCAACAACTACGTCCACGACGCGGACCTCTACCGGGCGTGGGCGCGGGCGGTGGTGGACGGTGCGTTTGACGGTCCGTGGGCGCGTCGCTACGCGGTGGGTGTGGCGTTCCTGCGGGGGATCGGGCGTGGGCGGGTCATGCGGGTGACGGGGGTGGCGGAGGCGAACGCGAAGGTGGGGCGCCACGTCGTGGAGTCCCGGCTCCCGCAGCTGGGCGCGCCGCGCTCGGACAGCTACGAGGGCGACGGGTATGTGATCGTGCGCGACCCCGAGGTGGAGGTGGTGAAGGCGTCGCTGAAGACGATCGTGGAGACGATCCGCGTCGAGTATGCCTGAGAGGAGACGGGGGTCTGGGGGCGCTGCCCCCAGCCGCCGGAGGCAAGGCGGAAACCATGAAAAAAAAAAAAAAAATGTTAATATATTGTTGTT
>CAUJGC010000543.1 GCA_963169075.1 Myxococcota bacterium | reverse complement strand
GGCCGTTCGTCCAGTCCCGCAGGGCTGGACGTTACGGCCCCGGGGGGGTCGCGTTCAGCGTCCAGTCGTAGTCGAGGAAGCGGTCGAAGCGGACGGCGGCGGTGTCGTCGCGGTAGCGCTGGATGAAGGTCTGGGCGCCCTGGGCGCCGCCAAAGTCGGGTTCAAACCAGAAGAAGAGGAGGGAGATGCCGTCGGGGCCTGCGCCGCGTGCGGGATCATAGACGAAGCGGGCGGCCTGGGCGTCGAGCTGTTCGTCGAGGCGGGGGCCGGTGAAGGCGGCGTCGGGGAGGAGCGGGCAGGAGAAGGAGGCGCAGTTGAGGCCCATGTGGATGCGCGGGTCGAGGGGCTGGCCGCCCCAGGCGGCGGCGTGGAGGCGGAGGGCCTCGGCGCGGTCGTCGGAGGAGAGATCGGCGGCGCTGCTGTGGTTGGCGTCGCCGCGGAGGATGAGGTGCTCGATCTGATCGAGGGACCAGACGCGGCCGCCGACGGTGTGGCGCCGGGTCTTGAAGAAGGCGAAGTCGTCGCGCTGGACGGAGAAGGCGGGATCGTCGGGCAGCTCGCGGGTGACCTGGCGGAGGGTGTGGGCGTTGTAGGCGTTGATCCAGAAGGCGACGCGCTCGGGGCCGTCCGCGAGGGCGTCGGGGTTGGCCGCGGCGAGGAGGTCGAGGTAGGCGTCGAGGACCTCCAGGGCGTCAGGCGAGGCGAGGAGGGCGTCGTAGGCGACGAAGCCGTCGTGGGTGAAGGCGTGGAGGACGGCGGTGAGGCCGAGGTGATCGAGGCGTGGGAGATC
Source organism: Myxococcota bacterium (assembly GCA_963169075.1). GTDB lineage: Bacteria > Myxococcota_A > Bradymonadia > Bradymonadales > CAUJGC01. Next base: position 4,453 of record CAUJGC010000543.1, on the reverse strand, counting down.
GGTGACAGGTCGCGGGGAGAGGTCGATGGGCGGCGCGGCGGGCTGTCCGCCGCGCTCGACCCAGGCGGCGAGGTCGTCCTTGCCGGGGTCGTCCAGCTCGACGGTGAGGTCTTCGCAGGCGAAGGCGAGGAGGAGGGGGGGGAGGAGGGCGACGATGAATCGCGGCTCAGTACGCATAGGAGATCCCGAGGCCGAGGTCGCGGCCCGCAGCGGCGTTGCGCGCCCAGGGGAGGACGCCCGCGGAGAGGGTGAGGCCGAGGTCTTTGACCCAGGGCGCAGCGGTGAGGAGGAGGTAGCCCTGGAGGTAGACGAACTCGCGGGTAGCCTGGACCATGGGATCGTCGTCCTGGCCGAGGTTGATGACGGCGTTGCCGTAGACGCCGAGGGCGACGTGCTCGGGCCAGACGAACCAGCCAGCGCCGGCGGCGGCCCAGAGGCCGTCGGTGAAGCCGCCGAGGCGGGCGCGGTAGCCCAGCTCGGCGGTGGCCCAGGCGGGGAGGGGGTGGAAGCTGTGGCCGTACTGGACCTTGGGGGTGAGGTCGATGTTGCCGTCGCCGGGGTCGGGGAAGCGGGTGGCGCTCTGGGGGAAGTCCGCGAGCTGGGCGTCAGCGCCCTGCCTGGCCAGCGGGGTGTAGAGGGGGAGCTTGGCGTCGAGGCTGAGGGTGAGGGGGAGGCCCTCCCAGGCGCCCCAGTCGAGCTGGAGGCGGCTGTCTCCCAGGGTGCGGTTGTGGTAGTTGACGCCCGCCTCGGAGCGGTTGACGCCGAGGACGAAGGGCAGCTCCGCGACGAGCTGGAGGCGCGCGGGGAGGCCGACCTCGGCGTAGAGGCTGCTGGTGATGCCCTCGTAGGCGAGGCCGGTGGAGACGCCCTGGTTGAAGCCCTCGTCGGCGGTGAAGCGGGAGGCGCCGAGCTTGACGTAGGCGTGGCCGGGGTCGCGGACCCAGGGGCCCGCCGCGGCGGGCGCGGCGGTCAGGGCCAGGGCGCCGAGGCCGAGCAGCGCGACGCAGCGCGGTGGAGCCAGGGTGGGGAGGTGCTTCATCGCGGGCTCACAGGAGCTGGAGGATCTCAAGGGCGGTGCGGCGGTAACGCTGCGCGTCGGCCGCGCCGCGGACCATGGCGACGGTCTTGGAGAGCTGGGCGGCGTGCTCCCGGAGGTGGATGTCCAGGCCGCTGCCGCGTGCCGCGTGGGCCTTGAGGCGCTGGGTGAAGTCGGCCTGCTCGGTGGGGCGCTGCATGAGGGCGGCGAGCCAGGCGAGGTTGAAGAGGGAGAGGGCGCGGCACTCCAGGAGATCGATCTCGTGGGCGAGGGTGAGGCTGTTGTGGAAGTAGCCGCGGGCCTCGTTGAGGCGTCCGCAGGCGAAGGCGTGGCTGCCGAGGCGGAGGGCGACGAGGGTGAGGATCTCGCGGTTGTTGGCGTTGCGGGCCTCGTTGTAGGCGGCGCTGAACTTGCGCTCGGCGCGCTTGAGGTCGCCCTTGAGCTCCGCGATGCGGCCGACGAGGGCGTGACACCAGGCGCGGTAGAGGAGGATGCCGGCGCCCTGGAGGATGTCGAGGGCGTGGACGATCTGGGCCTCGGCGGGATCGAGCTTGCCCTGCTCCATGGTCCACTGGCCGAGGAAGATGAGGCAGAGGGCGGTGCCGTGGGCGTCTCCGATGGTCTCGTGGAGGCGGAGGGCCTCGCGGCCGTGGGCGATGGCGTCCTCGACGCGGCCCTGGGCGAAGGCGACCTCGCCCTGGAGGAGGGTGGCCTTGCCGAGGCCGTAGGGGTTCTGGAGGCGCTGGTAGGCGGCGAGCACGCGGTCCGCGACGCGGCGGGCGCGGTCGAGGTCGGCGCCGCGGCGGAGGATCATGCCGAGGTAGATCTCGGCCTGGGCGACGGCGAGCTGATCGCCGGTGACGCGGAGGACGTCGAGGGCCTCGGTGATGGTCTGCTCGGCCACGTCGCGGCCGTGGACGTAGAGCTGGACGAGGGCGAGGTCGGCGGCGGCGTTGGCGGCGTCGAGCTGGAGTCCGGCGCGCTCGAAGGCGCGGCGGGCGTCCCCGAGGTGATCCATCGCCGCCTGGAGCCTCCCCCGGATATGGTCCACCCGTCCGAGCGCCTGGAGGCAGCGTCCCTCGACCTCGCCGGCCTGGGCCTGGACGGCGCGCTGGTGGGCCTTGTGCAGCTCGCCCTCGGCGGCTTCGAGGTCGCCGCGGAGGCGGGCGATCTCGGCCAGGCCGAGCTGGGCGTCTGCGAGGTTGGCGAGATCGACGCGGGAGGGCTGGGGGAGGCCGGTGATGCAGGTGACGGCGCGGTGAAAGGCGCGGAGGGACTCGCGGTGCCGGCTCTGGAGGGTGAGGGCCTTGCCGAGGAGGACGCTGGCGCGGGCCTCCAGCGAGGCGTCGCCCAGGGAGGCGGCCTGCTCGGCGGCGCGGCGGAGGTGGTCCTCGGCAGGGCCCGTCTCCCCGAGCTTGACCTGGAGGCGGCCCAAGGCGAGGCGGACCTCCGCCTGGAGGCGTCCGCCCTTGCCGGTGTGGGCCAGCTCCTCGTCGAGGAGGGCAAAGATGCGCTGGGCGCCCTGGAGGTCGAGGCTCTGCTCCGCCAGGTGGGCCTGGCGCATCAGCGTCTCGACCCTGCGGCTGCCGTCGCCTGCGGCGCCCCAGTGGGCGGCGACCTCGGCCAGGGTGAGCATGGCGGAGAGGGTGGCGCCGCCGCGGGCGGCGGCCTGCTCCTTGGCGCGGGCGGCGGCCTCGTGGAGGCGGGGCGCGTCGGCGCGGCGGGCGGCGACGCTGACCAGGGACTCCTGGATGAGCGCGTGGTCGAAGGCCAGCTCCCGCGAGCCCTCCGGGCCGCTCAGCTCCATCAAGAAGCCCTCACCGCACGCGTCGCGGAGGGCGCTGTCGAGCTGCTCGACCAGATCGTCGCGGCCCAGGAAGACGAGGAGGTCCTCCAGGAGGCGGTGCTGGAAGCGGGGGCCAAGGAGCGCGGCGAGGGTGACGATCTCGGCGGCGGCGGCGCCTGCGGCGGCGCGGTGGCCGAGCTGCTCGACGCGGGCCTGCATCAGGGCCTCGATGGAGGCGGGGATCTCGTCTTCGCGGCCGACGCCGCCGCGCTGGCGGAAGCGCTGGAGGGCCTGGGCGCTGAGGTAGCGCATGGCCTGGTGGATGAACATGGGGTTGCCGCCGGAGCGGCGGATGATGGCCTGCCGGGTGGCCTCGGAGGGGTCGATGACGTGCTGGATGAGGGCGCGGATCTCGGCGGCTTCGAGGCGAGGGATGTCCAGGCGCTCAAAGGCGAGGCCGAGGTGGCGGCCCATGCGCTGGAAGGCGCCGACCAGCTCGCCGGGCTGGAGCGCGCCCTCGCGGCGGAGGGTGCCGAGGAGGAGGAGGGGGAGGCCGCGGCCGCTGAGGCCCTCGTCCTGGGCGGCGAGGTAGGCGAGGTGCTCCGCGAAGCCAGCGGCGAAGGGATCGGCGTCGTGGAGGTCTTCCAGGATCAAGACCACGGGCTGGCGTCGCGCCTCGCGGACCAGCACCTCGCCCAGGACGCGGTAGGTGGCGGGGGTGGCCGCGGAGAAGGCGCCGCCGCTGCCGTTGCCCTCCTGGGAGAGGACGACGGGGCGCAGGGCGGCCAGGAGGAGGCGGTGCCGCTCGGCGGAGGCGAGGTCGAGGCCGGTGAGGTAGCGCGCGAGGGCGTCGCTGAAGCGCTGCTCACCGACTGAGCCGAGGTTCATAATCTCGACGAGGGCCTGGCGGAGCCCGGCGCGGGTCGCGGAGTGCCCCGCGCCGTAGGCGCCCTGGCCGACGCGGAGGCCGAGGGGAGCGAAGCGCTGCTGGGCCTCGCGGAGGAGGCGGGTCTTGCCGCTCCCGGCCTCTCCGACGACGAGGATGACGCTGCCGACGCCGCGCAGGAGGCGCTCCCCGGCTTCGGTCAGGCGCGCCAGCTCGCGGGCGCGGCCGATCATGGGGATGTCCTGCCAGACCTGGGTGAGGGAGGCGATGACGGTGGGGGCCTCGGCGTTGAAGGCGAGGTGGCGGCGGGGTGCGGAGCCTCCGGGCGGGACCGGCGCGGGGGCAGGCGTGGGGGGCTGGGGAGGCGTGGGGGCCTCGGCCACCGTCTCGTGGCCCTCGGGGGCGCGGCGGTTGGGCAGCTCGATCTCGCGCTTGCCGAGGCTGCGGCGCTGGACCTGGCGCCGGGGATCGACCTTGGGGCGCTCGTAGGGGTTGGGGGCGGCGGGCTCGGGGGGGAAGGAGGCGTCTTCGAGGCCCTCCCAGCCGGGCAGCTCCGCGACGGGGGGCGGCGGGGTGGCGCGCTGGCCGTGGCGCTGGGGGGGCCTTGGGGCGGGGGCCGCTGCGGGAGCGGGGGCAGGGGCCGCTGCGGGAGCCGCGGGGGGCGGCGGGGGGGCCCGCCGCCCCCCGGGCCCGCCGGGGTGGGGGGGGTGGTCGCCGGGGGAGACGCAGGGGCCGGCGCGCCCGA
>CAUJGC010000542.1 GCA_963169075.1 Myxococcota bacterium | reverse complement strand
AAATTACCCCCTCCTCCCCAGGGGGGCCGTCTGGGCCGTCGGGAGCCTCCTTCGGCTTGGGGTCAGCGCCCCCGGGACCCCCATCCTTCTCCCGCGCAGCGCGCTGGCGCTCCAGCTCCGGGAGCAGCTCCCGGTCCACCGCGTCGCCGCCCTCCCGCGCCATCTTCCGCTTCAGCTCCTCCTCCTTCTCCCGCCGCTTCCGCTCGCTCAGGAGCGTGTTGAGGTGGGCTGTCAGCACGTGATCCTCCTGCGGGTCCAGGAGCGGGCACGCCACCGGCTCGATCCAGTGCACCCCCGCCTCCGCCATCCGGATCTCGTCCTGAAGCGTCTTGCGAGGCCAGATGATCCGCTCGCTGGGCAGCGGCACCGCGCGCGTCCCCGCCTCGTAGCGCGCCACCACCTCCGCCGAGCGCTCCCGCCCCGGCAGGTAGAAGCCCGACACGTCCGAGAGCGCCAGGCACGTCGCCCCCTCCACGTTGTAGAGCGCAGGCGCGCCGTCGATGAAGATTGTCACCGCCTCCACCAGCGTCCCGTCGGCCCGCCGCGTCTCCACCTCCGTCTCCCCCCCGTTCCGGGTCGTCCGGCGGGCGTCCTGCGCGGGCACCTCGATGGGTTCGCCCCCGTCAAACGACACAAAGACCGGCGCGTCGGTCATGTTCAAGATGTAGATCTCACCCCGGTCGTAGGCGATGATCCGCCACGCGAAGAAGCCGCCGCCCAACGCCCAGGTCAGCACACCGAAGGCCAGCAACCCCGCCCCAAGCACCCCGGCCCAGAGCAGCGCGCTCCGACGACGCGCCGCCGCCATCGCCGCCAGCTCCTCACCGCTCCCCTCGACGCCTCGCTCCTCGACCATCGCTCGCTCCTCCAGCTCGCCGCGCGACTCCTCAAGCGGACGCGCCTCTCCCCGACGCGCATGCCCACCCGTTTTCGACGCCGCCGCCGCGTTTTGCAACCCCCCATCCCCTCGACCGCCGCCCACCCGCCCCGGCGGGCGACGCTAGGCGACGCGCTGCGCTTCTGCTACGCTGGACACGCTGGATGCGCGGGCACGCCCTGTCTCGCCTCGCTACACCACAACACCCCCCTGCCCCCGGGAGCCCCCTTGAACGCTCGACGCCTCGTCACCCTCCTCGCCTCCACCGCGCTCCTCGCGCTGGCCCTCGTCGCCTGCGGTGATGACTCCGATGACGGAGGCGCCCCCGCCAACAACAGCGCGGCCAACAACTCCACCGCAAACAACGCCTCCACGAACAACGCGACGAACAACGCGACGAACAACGCGACGAACAACAACACACCCACAAACAACGCAACAAACAATAACAACACACCCACAAACAACGCAACAAACAACAACTCCCCAGCCAACAACAACCCCCCAGCCAACTTCACCGAGGAGGGGCGGGACCTGGCCGACTGCATCTCCGACTGCCTCAACGCCAGCAACCCCGGCTCCATCAACCTCAACAACCAGACCATCCTCGGGGTCCGCGGCGTCCTCGACGCCGAGGATCACGTCCTCAACGTCAACGGCGAGAACGTCATCTACGGCGACCTCGACGTGTACGAGCTGAAGGCGCCGCCCCGGCGCGTCGTGGACCTCATCCTCCGCAAGCCTGCTGGCTCCCTCGCGGACCCCGTCATGACGGTGAGCGACGGCCTCGGCGCGATCGCCTTCGCCTACATCGACGACGGCGCCGCCGAGATCCGCCACCGCTTCGTCTACCCCTACGTCAACGACCTGCCCCTCTTCGTGCTCGTCGAGGACGCCGTCAACTTCAACAACTACCCGGACGGCCCCTACGTCGGCGGCGACGACTACACCTACGAGCTCACCTGGGAGACGTCGGACTTCGCCCCGGTCGAGCTGGGCGTCCTCGCCTCCGGCGGGACCCTGACCCACAGCGACGCCATCGACACCCGCGGCGAGATGCACTTCTACCGCTTCACCTCCGCCGAAGGCGTCACCCCCCAGCTCACCGTCAACGTCAACGGCAACGCAGACTTCTCCGTCATCGCGGCCCCCCTCAACGCCTTCGGCGGCCAGGCCGTCTACACCAACTACGGCTGCGAGGACGGCGGCGTCAACGCCGTCCGCACCTGGCAGGGCGTCGGCATGTTCACCGAGGAGCACCTCTTCGCCGTCTGGGAGTGCAACTCCAACGCCCGCGCCGACTTCAACTACACCGTCACGATCACCGCGCCTTGATCGGGGCCAGGGGCGCGCCCCTGGCTGCCTCCGGCGGCCGGGGGTCAGCGCCCCCCGGACCCCCCATCCTTCAGCGCGCCTCCACCTCCGCAGGCGCCTCCACCACCACCGGCGCCTCGATCAACGCCTCCGGCGCGGCTCCCTCCAGCGGCGGCGCCGCCGCGAAGCCCAACACCTCGTCCCGCAGGAGCGCGACGTTGCGCATGTTGGCCTGGAACATCACATCGAAGATGTCCCCCACGATCGGCACGATCCCGATCAGGAGATCCAGCGTCAGGTTCCCCAGCATCCGCGCCAGCACCTTGAAGCGCGCCCCCAGCCGCCACGCCATCACCAGGATCGCCAGCGACACCAGCAGACAGACCAGATCCCCCGCCAGCGGCACAATCCCCAGGAGCGCGTCCAGCCCCGCGCGACGCTGCGTCCCCGGGATCGGCACCACGTCGTCCATCAAGCGCGCCAGCCCCTCCGCCCGCTCCAGCAGCTCCCGCTGATCCGGCGTCAGCCGATCCCGCGGGTGCTGGATGTAGCGCTCGCCCAACGAGGCGTCGATCTGGCGCTTCTCCACCCCCGAGGGCAGCTCCAGCCCGTCCGAGCCCGCCAACGGCTGCTCCAGCTTGATCCCGAGGGTGCGACGCGACCCGCTTTGAGGCTCCGAAGGCTCCGACATGCCGGCTCCGCGCAAGAGGTCCGCAGCGCCTCCGCGCCGCTCACGCCTCCGCCGAGGCGACCCCTCCAAGGTATGCACCCCCGCGCCCTTGTCCAGTTTGCGCTCCGCGCGCCGCCGCGCTAGGGTGGACTCCTCCTGCGCGCCCCCTGCGCGCCCCAACCCCACCCTCCCCGCCGCCAAACGCCATGCGTCAACCCCTCCTCACCCTCCTCGCCGCGCCCCTCCTGCTCCTCCTCGCGCCCGACGCGCTGCGCGCGCAGGAGCTGCCCGATGAGGAGCGGGTGCGCTGGGAGCGCCAGATCGCCTACGTCGAGACGCTCCTCCGCGCCGAGCCCTCCGTCCCCCTCCACCACCTCCGCATGGCCCAGGCCTGGGCCCGGATGGGCGACGAGCGGCGCGTCCTCGACTACACCGAGCAGGCCGTGCGCCTCGGCGGCAGCCCCCTGGCCGCCGACATCCTCGTCGGGGACTTCTACTCCAACATGGAGCGACCTGCCGACGCCACGCAGCGCTACCTCCGGGTCCTCAAAGCCTCCCCCGACCAGAGCCACGTCCTCACCCAGCTCTGGTTCATCGTCCGGGCTGCCCTCGTCCCCGAGAACAACCTCCGCCTCCCCGTCCGCCTGGAGGACCTGATCGCGCTCCTCAACGCGCGCGGCTACTACGTCGCCCAGAAGACCGACGGCGACCCGGACGGACGCGCCGCCGCGCTGATCTCCGACGGCGACCGACGCCTCGCCAGCGGCGACCTCACCGGCGCCCAGCGCGCCTTCGAGTCCGCCGCGGCCCTCGACCCCTGGAGCCCCCAGATCTACCGGGGCCTCGGCAGCGTCTACGCGCGTCAGAAGCAGGCCGACCGCGCCGTCGGCGCCTACACCCTCTACGTCGTCCTCGCGCCGCCCGATGACCGCGACGCCACCCGCGCCCGCAAGATCATCTTCGACTACTACCGCAAGCGCACCGGCGGCTGACGCGACGCCTTTTTCTGAATACACCAGCCCCCTGCGGCGTCCTCTCTTCTTGTGTTGACCGGCGCGACGCCCTGGCCCAAGGAGGACCCGTGAGTACGACACCCCACGCGCGACGCTCTCTCGCCTTCGCCCTGACCCTGCTCGGCGCCCTGATCGCGCTGGCGTCCGTGAGCGTGGCCTGCCAACAGCTCCTCAGCGGCCTGGGCGTGCCCAACGCGGTGAGCTGCGAGATCACCGGACGCGCCGTCGGCTTCGACGGCGGCGCCGTCAACAAGGTGGACGTGAACTGGTACCCCGACGGAGAGACCGGCACCTCCTCCAACATCCAGGGCACCGTGGACGGCGACTCCTTCACCATCACCACCCTCACCGCCGAGCAGGGCTCGGGTCGCGTCGTCGGAGAGCTGGCCATCGGCGAGGCTCCGACACCCCCGCTCCCGCTGAAGTACGGACATGTCCGCGTCGCCATCGATCTCCCCGCAGACGCCTGCGTCATGGATCTGGGCGAGGTCGCCCTCCCCCTCCGCGGCTCCGAAGACGACACGGGCGACGACGAGGACGCCGGCGCCGACGACGAGGACGCCAGCGAAGGCGATGAGGACGCCGCAGGCGACGAGGACGCCGTCGAAGGCGAGGACGCCGCCGCGGACGAGGACGCCGCTGAGGCCGACGCGGGCTGAGAACGCCCGCGGGGTGGTTTCACGTGAAACATGCGCGCGAGGCCGCGCGGCGATCCTGGGTGGTCAGCCCGCGCCGGATCGAGTAGGCTGCGCTCCACGCGAGGCCGCGACGCCTCGCCTCGGCGAGCCTACCATGCACCGGAGCACCGCGATGTCCACCGAATTTGTGTCTGATTTCTACGGAAAAGAGGTTCAAAAGACCGAAGATCTCATCTTTGACGCCTGCTGCGTCGCGGACTACGACCTCGCGCTGCTCCAGCCGATCACGGACGAGGTGAAGGCGCGCCGCTATGGGTGCGGGAGCCCGATCCCGCCGCTGCTCCGGGGGCGGACGGTGCTGGATCTGGGGTGCGGGGCGGGGATCGACTGCTTCATCGCGGCGCAGCTCGTCGGCCCGGAGGGGCGGGTGATCGGCGTGGACATGACGGCGGAGCAGCTGGAGGTCGCCCGGCGCAACGTCGCCCCGATCATGGCGAACCTCGGCTACGCGTCCTCCAACGTGACCTTCCTGGAGGGGCGGATCGAGGAGATCCCGGTGGAGTCGGGGAGCGTGGACGTGGTGATCTCCAACTGCGTCATCAACCTCTCGACGGCCAAGGAGCGCGTGTTCGCGGAGATCGCCCGCGTGCTCAAGCCGGGCGGCGAGTTCTACATCGCGGACATCGTGGCCGACCGCCGCGTCCCGGCCCACCTCAAGGAGGACAAGCGCCTCTACTCGGAGTGCCTCTCGGGGGCGGCCTACGCCGAGGATCTGCGCCGGATCATGGTCCGCGCGGGCTTCGAGGACGTCCGCACGGTGAGCAGCCGCCTCCTGCGCGATGAGATCGAGGGGATCCGCTTCCGCTCGGTGGTGCTCCGCGGCTTCAAGCTGGAGCTGGAGGATCGCTGCGAGGACTACGGCCAGGTCGCCGTCTACAAGGGGACGATCCCGGAGCACACGGCGCGCTTCACGCTGGATCAGGGCCACGTCTTCCGCGCGGGCAACCCGGTCCGGATCTGCCGCAACACCGCCGAGATGCTGACGGGCTCGCGCTTCGGCGCGCACTTCGTCGTCAGCCCGGCGCTGATGCACCTGGGGCTCTTCGACTGCTCGCCTCAGCCCGGCAGCGCCGCGGAGGACGACGCTCCGGCCTGCGGGCCGTCGGGCTGCTGCTGAGGTCCAGAAGGTGGGGGTCTGGGGGAGCTTCCCCCAGCCGCCGGAGGCTCCCGAAAGCCCTCACCAAGAAAACAAAAATATAAATTTATATATAAATTTATATTTTTGTTTTC